>JAJZZA010000017.1 GCA_021797825.1 Bacillota bacterium
CGTCCGTTCGTCGGGCACCAACGTTCCTTCGCGTTCCCATCGCCGTAATGTCGAGGGGGTGACTCCTAAAAATTCTGCAGCTTCTCGAATGCCAACAAGTTTTCGTTCCATGGATAAATTATACAACAATGTCTATCCATAGGCAAGGCTTTAAGGAACGGTTGAAACCCTTCCCCCAAGGTTAGCGTCTTCATGCCGCCGCGTCTTCCGAGTGACGGTCCGCGATGTCCGCGGGCCCCACTGGTCTTAACCCAAGGCATTTTCCCCAAGCGTCTGTACGCCGATTCCGCCACGACGGGTTAACGACCAAGCCAGACCCACCAGCAACCCGGCGACGGCCAACAAGGCAAGCCCGAGGATGTTCTGCGGAACTACCCCGCTTCGCTGAAGACCCACGAACAACAGAGCCCCCCCACCCAAACCAGCAGCGATGGCGCCATAGCGGCGAAACGCCCAAAGCCGCGCCATAGCCAGGATGACAAAGCTTGCTGTCGCGGCAGCCCACATGGGATTAATTCCACCGACAAAATGTGTGGGAGAAAATCCGGTCAGGGCATTTAGACCGATCCCTACCACCACACCGCCCACCATGGAACTTAAGACTGCGGACTCGTTGATGTCCTCCCACAAAAACAACGCCACGGTGGGAACCACAATCGCCGCGTTACGCAGCGTCAACCCGAAAACCCGCCACCACGCCACTTCGGCAGGACGCCATAAGGCATAGCCAATCATCAGCAGCCCTTCGACCACCAGTGCCACTTGCGTCCACCGTTTGACCGATCGGCCACGGAAAACGTCCCCATCCAGACTCACGGCTCCAGAAAACAGCAACGGCCCACACCACGTCAGAGCTAGCGCCCACATCGACAACCCCACGGTAATGGTGAACGCCGGCGAACTGTGCTGTAGCAATAGCGCGGCATAGGCGACCAATCCTTCCATTCCTTTGCCACCCATGACGAGACGCGTCACGATGCCCAGCCAGGTGCTGACCCCAATGACCCCCAGCAGCACGATGGTCGACAGCCAAACCGCCCACTGCGCGCGCCGACCGTCTCTCGCTGCCGCCACGGTTTGAATTTCGGCTTGGGCTGAAAACACGTTGAGCATATTCATCCCAAACCAGACCCAAACCAACCCGTGACCGATTCCAAACCAATGCCAGTAAGCAGGCGGGACCGAGGCGGGATGAACGATGGACACATGGGCCAGTTTCCACGCCGCAAGCATCAGTCCGGAACATACCATCGCTAAATTGAGGCCTTGCGTACGAGCCAGAGAGACCAAACCGGCAAACTGGATGTAGAGGATCAGTGCCGCGGTGGTCACCGCTAGGCTGACCCAGAGCGGCCAGTGAAACGCCACATGCAAAAAAACTCCGGCTGCCAAGGCATTAGATAGAGCAAAAATGGGAAAAGTCGCACCAATCACCAAGCCCGAAAGCCGTTGAACCCTGGGACCGAAGGTTTTTCCTAGCAAAGCACTATTAGACGTGTAACCTCGTTGTCGGAACCAAGGGATGAGCAGGGAGACCATGACAGACATGGTAGCCACCGAGACCCCAAACCATATCGCGGAAATTCCTGACGCATAGGCCGTGTCAATCTGCACCACAATCAAAGATGAACTCCACAAAGCGACAACCATCAAAAAAACCGTCCATGAGCCCAATTGCCGGCCCGCATCATGATAGGCTTCCTGGGCAACCGAGCGCCGGCAACCCAAGAACACCAATATTCCTGTATACAGAAAAAAGGCTCCAATCATGGCCATTGCTAACCCCTCCCATAACTAGACTTGATTATTATAAGTACCGGTTTGCTATTTTCTAAATGGCATGCGAAACACGCATAATCACACCGCTGGTGGTATCGGGAGGCCAGCCAAGGCGGTCATCTTGCCGCCCGTCCGCCGTCCTGTGAAAGACCGTCCGGTAGCGTTCGCGGACCCCTGCTAGAACCCCGTCCGATTAGCAACAACATGACATAACTCGAAGTTAATAGGTGACGGATAAGATTGATGCGCCGTTCAGCGAGTAGTTAGGGCCGCAGTCCGACACCAATTTGGAATTAGGTAGTAAAACGGGGTCGCATATCCGCCAGCCAAGAAGACCTCCTCACCACCATACCCTCCGGTGGTAAAAGGTAGCAGACGCAGAATGTTCTCAGAAACCTTGCCGTGCTCACCAGCGCCGCAAGGTCGATCGCCCGGCGAAAGACGTTGGCACAGACCACCCATGTCCACCTGAGCGCGGGAATCCACCCCGTACTCGGCTTCTCCCTGTTCAATGCAAAATCATCTGCCAGTCAGCCACCAGTCCGCGCCGGATGTCTCACCGATTTATCAAACACTTATGAAAGACGCTACCCCAAAGCTCGTTACCGGTCGGGGGATCCTCATGTCCGTTTGACATCCGGAGATTCTGGTGGAATTGCTCGAGTCCGTGGGTTTCGATTGCTCAGGTGCGCATAACGCCGGTTCATAAACCGACGCCGGGGATAGGCCTGCGCAGGCTCCCGACCATCGGTAAACACGGCTCAAACGCATAGCCTTGGTCGAACGCATCCGACGCGCTATAGTGTGATTGCGAGGTGAACTCATGCGATACTGGATGTTGATCATTAGAATCGTCGACGGCGGCTACTTTGTATGGCGGGGAATACACAAATGGCTGGTTCCCCCCGCCACCTGGCTGATTCCGCGGGTAACGCCCGCGTTGCCTAGCACCCCTCTGGCCCCGATCATCCGAAAGTTTGTCTATCCCCATCTGATCGCGTTCGGACTGGGTCTGGGAACCCTGGAGGTTTTGGCCGGATCACTCCTGGTGATACACGTGTTCAGGCGAGGCGCCGCCGCTGTTCTGGCAATCCTGAATACCGTTTTCCTCTTAACACTAGGATTCGTCGAACCCCACGACCTGGAGTTGAACCTGCTCATGGGTATTTTGAACCTTATGTTTGCCACCCGGGCGCTTGACGAGACGGGGCGCCGCAATCGCGCAGCCCTTCCCGGCCAAGGCAAGCGGTGACGGTCCGCGTCGCCGCTTTTCGGGAGAGGCTTTGCCTTCTCACCCCCGGTTGGGGCATCCCCGCTCACGGCCGCTGAGGTTGCCACCTAGCCCCGCAAGACAGGGGGGCGGCGTACCCGGTGGGATTACCCCCGGCCGTGCCTGCACCCCCATACCAGGACCATACGGCCAGGCGGGCAACCGTCTAGAGATTTGCCACGATCTCTCGCCAAATCCCGTCGTCAAGTCCGAGTGGTTGTTCCGCTAACGGAACCCCTCCAAAACCGGGAATCTTGGTATGATACGGCTCGGAGTCTCCTCGAAAAATCACTCCCGTGACCATCTCGTCCAGCTCCACGAGGCGGGAGAAAGCGGCCGCCCGATCCCCGGGTTGATACGTGGCATCCTCATCCAAATTGAAAAGTGAGGACTTATATAAATCGTAGGTGTCCTCCTTGTTGTACGTTACACAAGGCGAGAGCACATTGACCAGGGAAAACCCGGGATGACGGATAGCGTCTTCGATCAGATGCGCAAGTTGCCCTTGCCAACTGGAGAACCCCTGCGCAATGTACGTGGCCCCAGCCGACAACGCAAGCATCAACGGGCGCACGGGCTGCTCGATATTGCCCGAAGGCGAGGTATGGGTTCGAAAGCCACGGGCGGACGTGGGCGAAGTTTGCCCCTTGGTCAGACCATAGATGTGATTGTCCATGACAATGTAGGTGACGTCCGGGTTCCGCCGGATGGTGTGCAGGAAATGTCCCATGCCAATCGCGTAGGCATCGCCATCCCCCCCGGCAACCAACACGGTAAGTTTCGGATTGGCCAGCTTGACACCCATGGCCGCAGGCAGGGTCCGGCCGTGCGTGACATGGAGGTTATACGAATTGACATAATTGCCGATTTTTCCGGAACAACCGATTCCGGCCACAATGACCGTCGTCTCCGGCTGGGCCCCCACTGCGACCAGGGCCTTCTGCATCGCAGCCAACACCCCAAAATCCCCGCAACCCGGACACCACCATGATTTTTCCCCGGTCTTGAAATCTGCTGGCGTTGCCACTATCCTGTCACCCCCGTTGGCGCTCTTAAGGTCTTCAGGTACACGAACACATCCTCGGTGGTAAAGGGAATCCCGTCGTATTTGAGCAAACTTGAAAACCGCGCATCCGCCACCCCATGCTGGCGCAACAAAGTCATTAGCTGACCGGTCGCGTTTTGCTCGACCACGATGACGCGGTCGGCCTCGGCCATGGCGCGCTGCGCCAATTCCACCGGAAAAGGCGCCAGCGTACGGACCCAAATGGCCGATACAGCCCGGCCCTCTTCAGCAAGCTGACGCTGCACGTCCCGCACCACCCCGGCCGTCGCGCCGATGGCGACGAGGGCGATTTCTGCCCGCATTGGGCCCTGGACTTGCAGTCCGGGACGCATATGATGCACATCGTTCAGTTTTCTCCAGCGTTTGTCCATCATCGCCTGTCGATTGGTTGGGTTCTCGGTCACCTTGCCGAACGTGTTGTGCTCCGATCCGGTCGCCAAGTACTGGCCGAATTTTTGACCCGGTACGGATCGAGGCGAAATCCCGGTGTGGGTTATGCGGTACCGTTCGAATCCGGGTTGACCCAATCCTCCCAGTTCATCCACTGACATCCGGCGAGAGGCGTCCACGGCCAGACCTCGCCACTGCAAGCTCGCTCGGTCGATGCCTTGGGTGTTGAGCCCCAGCGACAGGTCGCTCGCGATGAGTACCGGGGTTTGCAGTGAATCCGCCAAATTAAACGCCTCAAATCCGTCCGCAAAGGCTTCGTGAACCGAGGATGGAGCCAAAACCACGCGCGGGCCCTCACCATGCCCCCCATAAATCAGCGCCATCAAGTCGGACTGCTCGTCCTTCGTAGCCATACCTGTGGATGGCCCCGCGCGTTGGGCATCCACGACCACAACCGGAATTTCCGCCATGGAGGCCAACCCAATCGCTTCTTGCATTAAAGAAAGACCTGGGCCCGAAGTGGCGGTCATGGCCCGCACGCCGGCGAATCCCGCTCCGATAGCGGCCATAATGGACGATAGTTCATCCTCGAACTGGACAACGGCGCCGCCAACACGGGGAAACCATTCGATCAACGTCTCCATGATGTCTGTGGCTGGAGTAATGGGATATCCGCAAAAAATGCGGCACCCTCCTGCCAAAGCTCCTAATGCCAATGCCGTGTTGCCGGTAATGACCATCCGATCGGCCGGGGAGGCATTGGGCAGATTAAGCACGGGGACGTCGGCAATATGCTCCTGGACATACCGATACCCCTCTTGCACGGTATTCCAATTGGCCTCCACAATCTCGGTCCCCTTGCGGGCGAAACGCCGCTTGACCTCATTCATAAACGGCTCCAACGGCAAGCGAAATATTGCCGCCGACGCACCCACAGCGGCCATGTTGCGCATCACCGGTCGTCCAAACCGTTTGGCAATCTCGGTCAATGGCACGGGGACCAATGAAATTCCCTCGGATCCCACCGGCAATGCCGGTTTGAAACTGGTGTCGGCTAGTACGCACCCCCCGGCCGGCACTTCACCGATATTGAGCATAATCGTGTTTTGATCGAGAGCGACCAACAAATCGGTGCGAATGGCCGCCGATTCCACGGGCTGGCCCGAAAAGCGAATCTTGTACGTGGTGTGTCCGCCTTTAATCCGGGACGCAAATGTTTTGTATCCGTACACGTAGTACCCTATGGCGTTTAGCGCGCCCGCCAGCATGTCTCCGGTCGAGTCGATGCCCTCTCCCTGTTCGCCGCCAATTTTCCAACTAATCATGCCGCAACCCCTTTCCCCTCCAGTGCTTGTGGTTAGGAAAGAAAATTTATGACACTCTTGTCGGGAACCATGGCCCTGGCCCAGGCTCTCGCTTGGCGAATCCGCGAACGGCCAACGACTCCCACCAGTAATCACTCCACGTGCCACCTTGTCTATAATAATCGACAGCAGCCGAAGGTGTACGTACCCCTTTTACCCGCATACAGATAGGGCTCGTGCGATATGGATTCGATTTTCAAAACGCCGCGTATCATTCGCATAAATTTCATTCGGAGTATACCACCTTTCATCGGCGTGGTCATCGTCAGAACGACCCATAAAATCGTCGGGAGTGGAAAACTTCAACCCCGCGAATGTTTCACTTCGAATCCTGTGACCTTCGCTACAACCGGACAATAACCTCAGGCGCCTTTACCGAGCTAATTCCATTCACCAACATGCGAATACCACATTTTAGGATGCATTCGGTGGAAGTCATCAATATGCACGAGGCTAAAACACACCTACCTCCATTGATCGAGAAGGCGCTTGATGGAAACGAGGCAATGCTTGTTCGGGCAGCCACCCCGGTAGCGGGACTCGTTCCGTATCGTCCGGTTCGAAACCGGTCCGCGCGTCAGGGCGTATGACGATGTCGGAGAGTTTCGATGAGCGGTTCTCTGACCAATTGTCAAAGCTCTGGATCTCACGAGAATGAATCGTGAGCCGACTTCTCGATACCCTTCATTTCTGTGGTGGATTACTGATTCACTGACTCCTTCTTCGTGGCGCGCGCTGAGCACTGGCCAATGGCATGATGAAATATTCCCCAGTGCGGTCAGCGTGTAGGAAGTGGCGATTAAAATCGTTAGCGGACGGCTCAACCTCGAACTCCGCAGCAATGTGTCTATTTTCGCGACTGAATAGGTGCGTGAGAACACCATGACGTCGCTCCCCGGCGAGATGGTTGATGCGGTGGCCGGCCTTGGATTGCCTCCCATTCATAAAGACCCGTTTGACACGATGTTGGTCGCCCAGGCCGCTACCCCTGATACGTTTCTTGGGCAAACCCTGTGGCATTTCTCTGGTCGCGTCCCGTTGATCGACCGTTAGCCGCAAAGGGCGGAAATGCCACGCTGGCGTTGGCTCCCAATTTTCCCACCAAATTCGGGCGTAAAGCGCCAGCCCTCCATTCGTCCCCGGACGGGGGTTCTGTCTAGGGAATCTCAACACACAGACCATGACCAACACAGCGATTCGCCCGTCCGTTAAGAATTAACCACTGGGTGTGCTGACCCAGAGCGTGCATCAACATCTTCGTCTTCTCTAAACCCCGGACCGCCTGCCGCAGGGCCGGAGCACTGTGACCGAAGGCCTCGTGACAAAACGGGTACTTTCCGTGTACGCCAATTGGACAACTGCCTGATCAGGCTTGTGCTCCCGGCTCGACGCAGTTGCCATCAAACGACAACCCCTGCTCATCGATCAGTCAAACGTTCTGTGATCAAGAATTACTTCGTTAGCAACCGCAAGCACCGGTTCCGCAAGCTGAAACTCTTCCCAAATAAGCAGGGATTGGGAAGCCTAAGCTTCCCAATCCCTGGCTATGAGACGGATACCCTTTCGGCAATCCAGTCTGCTGTCTTGGCCCCCAACGCGCTTGGCACCTCCATCTTTCCTGAAGCGGTGATGTGATACTGTCCCGGGGACCCGGATTCGCTATATGAACTCAGGCGAAACGGAGTCGTCCCTAGCCCGGCTTGCACCGCCACGGTGTACGCGGTCGCAGTCGTCACACGATTCGCTCGGGAGGCGGCGATGGCTGCGTCCATCATGGCTTGTTGGAGTTGTTGGTGGCGAAGAATGGTCAGTCCCGCCCCAAACGTTAGCCACAAGCCCGTCATTCCCACAGTCAGGATGAGCAATCCGATGAGCGTGCTATTACCACATCGGGAAGTGATGCAACACGACAATGGTCCCTCCTCCCCCTCCGCTGGTTGCACCACCTGTGCCGGTGAAGGGAAGAACGCTGGCCACTGTCCGTTGTACGACAATATGGCCAATTTTCTCCGAAGCCAACAAGAAGATCGGTGCCGTCACCGACACGGTGGCAATGGTGCCAGACTGCGAAAACTGTGTCGTCACCGGAAACGGGTAGCCATCCGCGGCCATGGTCCGCTGCACGGTGGCGGTCGCCGTCGTCGTGGGCGCACCGTTGGCCCATTGCAGAACCCCATTGTTGGCCGCTTGCCCCACCGCATAATTTTCCATCACTAGTGACAACACGGTAATCAAGCCTACTGCCAAAAAGATCAGAACGGGTAGCACGAGCAGAGTTTCCAAGAATGCGTTACCTGCTAGGGGATGGCGTTGAGGTTCGACGTGATCTGGCCAAATGCGTTGACCAAAGAATTTCGCAAGGCCTCGATCGGCAATATCATAGCCAGCACCACAATGATGATCCAAATGCCGTTTTCGATAAAAACGTTCCCGTGAGTTTGGCCGAGCCACGTGTAAATCCGACCAGTCCATCTGTGTATCCATGATTTCACATGATCGCCTCCCGACTCTATTCCGCGTCCAACGGACGTGGTAGGAACAGAATAGGGGAAATACGGGGGGGAGTTCCTATCCTTCTCTAAAACCATTCGGCAAGCACTGACACCACTCGCTGTCCAGAAGGTTAGGCTCCTCCCCGGGTCGGTGCCAACCCGGCTTGCTTCGAGCTTATTACCGAATCACCCCACCCCCAATTTTCGTGGGATTCCAAGCAATGAACCGGCCATACCAAGAGAAGGCTGGCGCAAGTGAGTTCTTGGCCGTCCGCCCTTACCGGGGCGTGCGCGGGTTATTCGCCACACTGATTGAGCATGGTGACGCGGCGGGGTTTCCTCCCGCCCCGGTTGTCCGGGGACGCATGACGCACGGTGCCGATTAGACTCCGTGACACACGCCCCCAGGGCATCCGCTTTGAACCCGGTCGTGATCAGGGATCCGGTGGTAAGCCCCCATTCGCGGCGCAAGCCATGCACAATGTCCCGTTCATCGTTTCCGCCCGGGGGTCCAACATGTGCTAACGGGCTTGCAGACGGTCCCAAAGACGAGCTCCGTTAAGCTGCATCCATGCCTCTTTCGTGGCGGCAGTGATGGGGAGATTTTGCATTTCGGCAATGGCCCGTCCAAACGACATGATAGGCCAATCCGTGGCAAACAGAACCTGTTCACGGAGAACATTCTGTCCGAAATGCAACAACATTTCCCATCCCGACCCGGGCACGGCCAGATACTTCGGGGCAAGTCCACCTAGTTCGATATAGACGGTGGGGTGTTTACGGGCTATCGCCACCATATCCGCAACCCATGGCCACGCGCCATGGCAGGCAATGATCGTTAAATCCGGAAAGTCACAGGCGATCGTATCGAGATATAGCGGATGGTCGTAGTTCAGTGAATGTCGTCGCGAATAGTTGATGCCGGTATGCAGAGCGACCGGAATCCCCAGCGCCTCCGCTTCCGCGTAAAGCGGGTACAGGTGCCGGTCCACCGGTTCCATCTCCAGAAAGCACGGCTGTAGGTTGAGTCCGCGAAGACCCAATTCGTAAGTCCGTCGCAGTTCAGCCACGGCAGAACGAATGCGCGAGGTATTGACCGTGGCAAACCCGATAAAGGTGTCCGGATGCCTCATCTGCAGTTCCAGAACATGCTCATTGAGACGGTGTGCGTCCTCCTCGGGAAATTCCCGTTCCGCGTGCAGAAACGCCCGCGCCACATCGTTATTGCGCATCTCGTCCATCAGGTTTTCATCCGTCGCCCGGTAGTGGTCTCCGTATTGGATTACCTGGTTGTACTGCTCCATGTACGAGGGGAGCTCCAAAGGACGCAGATCGGAGTTCCGGTCGGGTAGGGTGACGCGAACACGAGCATCAACGATCATAAGACTCCCTCTTTTCCACACCTAGTAGGTGCGTTCGATATACCGCGTCTTGCCCTCAGCCGGGGGGAGACTAGCCAGGGCGCAAGGCCGGATGTCGCACGGTGCATGCAGCGAATCCGCCATAAGCTTTTGCAAGCGCGCTACGGCGGTCTCCAGATTTGTGGAATCGATCTCCACCTGGATAGTGATTCGATCCAGGGCACCCGGTCTATCGACCAAAATCCGGAACTCACCGAACTCCGGGCCAGCTCGCCGTATGACCGTGTGAATGGCCGACGGAAAAACGTTTACCCCTCGCACCCAGAGCATATCGTCGGCCCGTCCCAGCACTTCGAACCGGAGCGACTTCCTTCCACACTGACAGCCGTCCGTGCCAAGTATCCGTATATGGTCTCCAGACCGATATCTCACTAAGGGACTGGCCTCTCTGAAGATGGTCGTAAAAACCGCTTCCCCGGAAACCCCTGGACCAATCCGCACGGGTTCGTTGGTATTCACGTCGATCAGCTCCATGATGAGCTCGGGCGCTCCCACAAAGTGCAAACCCTGACGCGCATCGCATTCCGAAGCGAACTGGGACAGCACTTCCGAAAGCCCATAGTTGGCATTCATCGGTGTTAGACCGAAGAGGTCACGTAATTGTTTTTGGACCTCTGGAATCGCGGCTCCGGGTTCCCCGCCAAAAAATCCCTTTTTGATACCCAGTTCTTTCGGGTCCAGATTGTAATCATCCTGCAATGTCCGGGCCAGGTGCAGCGGGTAGGAGGGCGTGGTGTGCATCGCAGTCGGGCGGAGAATCTTGGCCAGCTCGATAAATGTGGCCGTCGCATGGACGCCGATGGGGACCACGGTTGCCCCTAATTTTTCCCCACTGAGATGGTCGGTCACGCCCCCCGAATACATCGAGTAGTTAAATACGTGAAAAACGATGTCTTCCGGACGAAGTCCGGCGGTCCACAACGCCCTCGCTCCCACCTCCGCGATGATGGCCGCATCGTGTTGGGTCAAGGCGGTCAGGAGGGGTTTGCCTGTCGTACCGCCAGTCCCGTGAATGCGGATAATGTCGGTCATCGGAACGGCAACGTACCGTCCCAGCGGCGGGTAGGCGGCTTGCTCGGCCGCCAATTCTCGTTTCCAGAGAAAGGGAAGGTGTTGAAGTTCTTCCAAAGAGCGCAACGCGTCTTTAGGCAGCCGGTCAGCATAAAACCCATTGCCCCGCAGACGGTTGAGCAACCCGTTCAGGCCTTCCAAGTGCCGCGCCTCCAGCTCCCTCATCGATAACGTCTCAAGGTCCGGGTCCCACAACAACATGTTACATCACTCTTTCTTCCGGAGCTTCCGGAACGAGCGTCGCGATGTTGTCCGCTGTAAGCCGCCGGCTCATCGCAGTGTAGGACAAGGCCAGTCCCAAGACCAGCCATATTCCCACAATCCACGGGCCTAAACTAATCGGGTAAGGCGGATAAGGCACCACCGAGGCATAAAGGGGCAACAACATCAATGCGATGGCTACCAGGGGCACCACGATGTGCAAGAGAACATTACGTTCGGCCCGAAATTCCCGATTGTAGGCCACGATGGTCGATACGGCCCCCCCGATGATGTAATAGGCAATAATCACCAAAATGGTGACTATCTCTCCATCCCAGCCGATGGCGTTCAGTGGTCCGCCCTGCCACAGCCCAATTGCGATGGCGAACACGACGCTGAACAACGCCTGAAACCAGATGGCCACGGTAGGGGTTTTGAATCGCGGATGCAGGGTAGCCGTGACCGCAGGTAGGGCGTTCGCTCTGCCCATGGCATACATAACCCTGGTCACTGCCGAGGCCGAAGAATTTATCACCGCGATGGATGAGTTGAGTACCGCAAACAACATGATCACTTCGGCAAAGACAGAGATCTTGCGCGATAACACCACCCAGGAGTCAGCGTTATAGGTAGCCATATGGGTAATGCCGGTTTGGGCCAAACCCGCATACGTCGTCAACAAATAAAAAACCCCGACCAACACCGGAGCCATAATCAGCACACGTTCTACAAAGGACCGAGGTTGACGCGTTTCTTCGGCCATGGGAACCACCGCCTCAAAGCCTATGAACGCAAAGATCACCCAAATCATCCCCAAGAAAATTCCGGACCACCCATGCACCGCGAACGTGGGGGTAAACGCCTCCAGGGTATTGTGTGATCCGGGTTGTGCCATGAAAAGCAGGGCCAGAACGCTGAATACCAAAATCTCAATACTGCCCAAGATAACCCCTGAACGCATAGACACCCCCACACCCCGGTACATCAAAATATACACGAAGAGTGCGGCCAGGATGACCCATAGCCAAAACGGCGTATTCACATGGACAAGCGCCAAAATCTGTTGCGCGGAAAATGCGACGCCCCACAATCCCAAGGCTGGCGTTAGATTCTCGGCCAACAAGATACTCCACCCGATGAGAAAGCCGGCTCGGGGCCCCAAGGTCTTGCTGCCGTAAGTGTAGAATCCGCCAGCCGACGGATACTTCTTGGCCAGTTGCCCCACCGTCATGGCCAACAGCAGGATTGCAATTCCCGCCAGGATAACCGAAAGCGGAAGCCCCCCGGCAGCAAATGCCGCCGCTGCGGGAATAGCCAGCAGCACGCTGAATCCGGGCCCCATATGGGTGATGGACTGAAACAACAGCGAACTGTATCCCACATCTTGCTTGAGGCCATCATTTTCCAGACGGTTCACCATTTTTTTCATCTCCTCTTAATACATCAAGTTTCTCGACTGCCTCCCGTTCCGCGGTCATTGGCGAGAGGTTGCCCGATCCCTCTGGCTGGTGGGGAAAAACATCTCTTTAGTGGGTGCCGTTCCGTCATCCGTCGGGTCTTCGACTGCCTACTCTTTGTCGGTTTCCGGGGAATCTGTCGAACGCTCGATAGATTCCTGAGGTCACAAGACCACCCTCGCCGCGCAATCGAAAGCGTCTTAGCAACAAATCAACCCATCTGCGCACCAGACTCAGCTGGTTCACCAGACTCAATCACGGATCCTACGGGGTACGGTCTACCAGACGATGGCTGTCCCTGCTCACGTCCTGCCCGCGATTGACCCCCATGCTCCCTCCCCGTTCGATACCCCCCGGATCGCCAGGGTGGCATACATTTCAGCAATCTGCTCCGCGGAATAGCGCCCGGTCTGGCGGTACCAGCCGATCACACCGGTCGCCATCGACAACAACGCATAGCTGGCGATGTTGACGTCCGCTACCCTAAAGACTCCGGACGCCTTCCCCTCATGCAGAATGTTCTTAAACATCTGCTCATACTCATCTCTAAGGGATTTTATGGTGGTACGACTTTCATCGGACAAAGCCCGCATCTCCGTGTCGACGATCGTGGCCTCCTCAGGAAACTCGCAGTGAAAACACACATGAAACCGCACGGCCTCGTACAACTGCTCTCTAGGACCATCCATTGCCGACAACCGTCTTTCCAGTCCCCGGATGAGCCTCAGCAAGACAGATGACATGATGTTCGCCAACAACGCCTCTTTGGATGGGAAGTAATAGTATAACGTCGGCATTTGGATGCTGACCTGGGCTGCAATCGTGCGCATGGAGGTGGCGTGGAAACCCGCCGAG
The DNA here is from genome assembly GCA_021797825.1 of Bacillota bacterium. Lineage (GTDB taxonomy): Bacteria > Bacillota > Sulfobacillia > Sulfobacillales > Sulfobacillaceae > JAJZZA01. The sequence continues at coordinate 13,367 of JAJZZA010000017.1, forward strand.
TAAAATAGACGGGCGGCTACCGCATAGATTTCTTCACGCCGGATTTCGGAGGAAGTCTGCAACACCATCACCATGCCTTTCGAGCGTTCGGTAGGATTTTGTACAGTGGGGCATATTCGCTGTTACTAGTGCAAATTCCTTCTTTTCAGACTCGTCCGACAGAAAAACTTTTCGATCTGAGCCGGTGTGCGGTGCGAGGCTTGCTAACAAGTCCGCGCCATGCTGCACCGCCAGATGAGGCGGACCCCTCCAAACCGCTCTGAGGGGAGCTTTCAAACGATCGTCAGCGACTGAGGATAAAAGGCTTGGTCATAAGCGCGACGGAAAAGGCGGAACCGACTCCGTCAGGTGACTGGGGGAGTTGAACGCAAGGGAACCGTTGCCGGCGTCGAAAGCGTAGGGACGTCATCAAAACCGGGGGATAGCATTTTGTCACAGTTCAGCCAATCTTTCACTGGACGGACCCCAAAATCCGGGTGCCCCTCGAGCGTCATGGTGTTGTGATGTTGGCGTTCTTAGTCTATCGGGAATCCCGATAGCTGAACGAGGGAGGTGAAGATCTCCGATAATCAGCGAAATACGGCACACCAGGCCGACCACTGGTTTGGCTGTGAGCCATACTGAAATGGACAGCCGGATGCGCTAAGAAGTGCCAATCCGGTTTCGAGAGGAGAGACGGGGAAACCGCGCCAGTGACGCCCTGTCTCTTCCTCTACGGTTCAGCGGTGGCCGGCATGAAGACGGCAGCCCCGCACGCAGGCTCCGGCGTGGAACGTGGCACCCTCGACTATGATGGCAAAACTGGTGGTAGTGAGAAAGCCTCGAAATTATAATCTCCTGGAGCATTTAAGGCGAAGACTTGGATGGGTCATGATTGCGGCCAGCGCCGCCGAAGCCGGGGGCCACCACCCATGTCGCCAAAAAAGAGAGCACACAACACACACAAGCCCAAAACCGATTCTTCGTGGGGCTAGACCTTGCGGAGGGCGGAATTGTGCCAGTTCGCAACGGTCGGCTTATCGCGCCGCACCGAACGGTGAGTGACGGGGATTGTTATTGGAAGCAATCTATGGCAACGTGGTTTTGAAGAAAACCCGCCACTTATGACGGAACGGGTAAACGTCGTCCACGGAAATCCCGGGATGGTCGGATGATTTCGCCAAAAGGAGTGATGGGTGTTCTTAGTTATTGGGTTTACCGGCCCAATGCATGCTTTTCACCCTGTAGATCTGGGGGGTGTCATTCTTCGGCACACAATTTCGTGGTTGACAATCGTGCCTATGCTTTTGTATCCGCACGGCCTATGAGTACAATGGCCAAAAGCTGTTGCCAGAAGCGATAATCGTTGCATTATGACGCGAACATGTTTTGTAAACGTTAATCGCGGGTATTATTAATGGTGTGAGGGGTGACACTACCATAATGAACAAAGGTCTTACGACCAGACGGCAGAAAATTTTAGATATGGCGATACAGCATGACTCGGTGCGTGTAGATGATTTGGCACAGATTTTCAATGTCTCCACAGAAACGATTCGGCGGGATCTGGACCGCATGGCTGCCGAGGGGCTGTTGGTGCGGACGCATGGAGGAGCCATCCTGCAGTTTGAATCGGAAGCACAACGATCTTACGCTCAACGAGAGGTTCTTCGATCTGATGCTAAGCAACGGATGGCGGTCGCGGCTATAACCAAACTTCCGACAGCGGGTTCAGTTTTGATTGATGCCGGAACGACCACCACGGCCATCGCGGAACGCATGCCCAACAATCCTCATCTCAACATCGTGACCAACGCTTTGACCGTTGTCTATGCGCTCGCCAAGAACCGGTCACAGGCTCAACTGCTGGGGGGCACTGTCCGGTGGGAGAGTTTTGCGGCCGTTGGACCCCGAACCATTATGCAACTTCATGATATGACTTTTGATGTCGCATTTATTGGTTGTAATAGCATGGATGTGCATGGTTTCTACACAGCTATAGAAGAAGAGGCTCTTAGCAAGGCAGCGATGGCCAGACAATCGCGCACTGTCATCCTGGTTGCTGACGGGGCAAAATTTCGCACTCCCGACTTTGCGCGGATCGGCAGCTGGGATATGATTCATAGCCTGATTACGGATGGACCGGTTCCCCTGAATATTTTATCCACGTTGCATGCCAAGTCGGTTGAATTGGTGCTCGTATAAGGATGGAGTTCGGCGCAAACCCGTTACGCATGGGCTGTTGGGACGGCGCTAGCCATCATTGGTCCCGATCCGCTCGGCGGACTGTTGTGGCAAGAGCTTATTCGGGAGGAGACTGATGTGAGTTGTGGTCGCGACCTGGAGAAATTGCCGTCAACACGGACGGACGTATGAATGGATGCGGTAGGTTAGCGCAGGTTTTGCCACGGACTGGCTCTTCGGGCTATCAGTCGCCTAAAACCCGCTACCATTTACCACAGGGTAGAGTCAGAACGAACTGTCTTTATTCAATGTGCCAATGTCAATCCTGAGATACAGTCCCCGCTTCAATTATCTTAATTTGTGGGAATACGGCAGCCACATCGTCTAATGCTATTTCCGGCGTAATGCTTTTGGCATTCACGACCGAGCAAGCAGCAGCAAACTGCACTGCATATACCACATCCGAAGTGCGCACCCAGGCTGCGGCAACCCCGGCTAAATACGCATCACCCGACCCAGTCGGATTAATAGCGTCAACATGTGGCACGGCAATATCAATGAATCGATTTCGATAACGCAACAGGGATCCTTTGTGTCCGCGAGTTACGATTAGTAGCTCAATGTTAGACAACACATTACTCGACATCATTTCCCGAAGATCGCCTCGACCTAACCCCAATCCTCGAAACTCGCGTTCGTTCACTTTAACCAACCATGGTTGACCTTTTAGGGTTTGCCACAGTGGCTCCCCGTGACAATCCACCATCGCCGTAACAGTTTTTGTCTTTCGTTTTACTTCTTGAAGAATATCGAGGTAAAAATTCGGGTCGACTCCCTCGGCGAGGCTCCCGCCAAATATTAGAACATCATCATTTTGTATTTCATCTACCACTGTTTCTTGCAACCGGTGTTGTTCTGCCCTACCAATGACGGGTCCTTTCTCATTAATCACGGTGACGTGATGTAACTGTTCTTCGATGTAAATGTTACATATGCGTGTATCCTCTTTTACCTGCACGCAATGGTTCACGATGCCAAGCCGAGCACATTCGCTATCCAAATACTGACCTGTTAATCCTCCTAAGAACCCATAAAGTCGAACTTGGTGTCCTAACGTACGCAAAAAGCGAGCTACATTAAATCCTTTTCCGCCCGCCGTGACGCAACTGCTTACAGGCCGATTCACCTCACCTAAGACGATCGCATTCAACACATGAGTTCGGTCCATGGCGAGGTTACCCGCGACAACATGGATCACAACCAGTCTCCTCCTCTGACAATGTTTATAACTCGGCTTTGGGTTCATCACGAGCAACTGACCATTTCGAGTCGGTGCAATTCGGAACTCCACCAGAGCTTGCCCTCGCAGCAGGATAATGTGTCTGGTTTACACTCGTGAGAGCTTGCCTTAAGCGCAACCCGAGCGAATCTTCCATACCGCTTAAGAGAACTCCCAACCGCTCAAGATTTTTTCGCCCAAGCGGTTGGGATCCCCCGTTTCCCCTTTTTTGGGGTCTTCGCATGACTACGGTGCGAAAGGGGAATACGCGAGCAGTAAGACGCATACATCGTCAGATGAGTCAGGCGATCATCCCTTTATTGTTTAGATGCGAAGCGACCCTCACTGCCTCGTTTGTGAGAGGGATTCGGCGCCATATTCTTGAAAAATGGCCTCCGACCAAGCTCTCGATGGGTGTCGTGAAATAACACCCGTGAAACTATCCGCTTGCCAATTCCCGACCTTTGGGTTCAGGGGCCAACCACAGCGTCAGACCCATCCCGACCAGGTCTAAGACCCCGAACATCACGAGTGCGGCGGAGAGTCCAACGTGGGCGACAAAAATCGGCAGCACGAGAATACCGATTAACGCGCCCACCCGTGAGGATGCCGTAGCAAACCCATGGCCCGTAGCCCGCACCGATGTCGGGAAGACTTCCCCCGCATACACGTAGGTTAATTGCCCCGGCCCTTGATCGACCAACTGCACGATAATAAACATGGTTAAGAATAACCCGAATGCTGGATGATGCAACAGCCCAGTGATGATAAACGTGACCCCCAGCCCCAGAAATCCCAACGATTGCAACCATTTCCGCCCGACTCTGTCGACCAAGAGCCACACCACGGCAATTCCGACGAGGGCGAAGGCCATGATTACCATTGACGCGACCACGGAGGACGTCATCGTCGAACCTTTCAACATGGCGAAGATCGTCGGGGTAAACACTATCGTTGCATAATTGCCGACATCAAACACCATCCAGGTCAACGAAGCGAACAGCGTTAGACGAATCAAGTCTCTGTGAAACAGTCGACCAAAGGCGGCCAATCTTTTCACCGGCTCGGTGTTCAGCCCGCCCCCGTCCTGCGTGTTGAGAGCGACCCCCGCATCCTTAGCGACTTGCTCGGCCACAGCCATTGCCTTGTCTTTTTGTCCGCTGGCGAGCAACCACCGAGGGGATTCAGGAATGGAGCGGCGGCCCCAAATCACCAAAACAGCCGGAATGGCTCCAGACGCGAGCATCCACCGCCACGCATTCGGCCCCGTGTGCAACAGCAATAGGCTGACCAAATATGACGCGAGACCACCCACCACCCAAAACGCAATGGTGGTGACCATGAGCATACCGCGTCGGCGGTTGGGAGAAAATTCTGCGGTAAGAGTCGAAGAAATCGGATAGTCTGCGCCAAGGCCTACTCCCAAAAGAAACCGGAAAACGATCAGTTGGATCATGTTTTGCGAAATGGCGGCCAACAATGCAAAAACCACAAAGAATACCAAATCCAATAAGTACATGGTTCGCCGACCGAAACGATCCGTGAGATTGCCAAAGATGAGCGAGCCTAACAACATCCCTACGACCGCGGCTGAACCCACCAGCCCCAGCAAAAACGGCGACGGGTTAAATTGGGGTTTGATGAATAGCATGGCCACCGAAATGATAGTAAGGTCATAGCCATCTAGAAACAACCCCATGGCCGACAATAAGGTCAAACGGCGGATAAATTGACTGACCGGTAAATCTCCAAAATTTGTTCCGCTACCGGTCGATGGCGGATTCTGCACCATTCTCCCCATCTTACGCATCCTCCCTTAAAACGTCGGTTGAATCCATTTTCCAGCCTAGATGAAGTCCTCCTTAAAGGCGAAAGCACAGTAGGTGAAATTTAACAGGATGTGAACCCGTACGCACCGACAAGAAGTCCACAAATCAACAATATCTTCTTAATTATGCCACGGTGATCATCATTGCATTGTTGTTTTGTGTGGTCTTCATTATACTTTGATGGTGTTTCGGTTGCAAGTATGTTCGCAATATACCGACGTTTCCAAAATGACACCCCGTTGCGGTAATCGAATTCCTGTGCACCAACTCGAAAGCAGAACTTCGATACCAGCCTGAGTGATGGAATCAAATACCGGATGGACATGGGGTGGAAGACCGGATATGGGCGCTAGATGAATCCATTATCGACCGACCCGTCCCGAATCCTGGTGAGCAATCCGCACAAGCGGACCGGCGCAACCTGGTTGAATCCCGGTCCTCACGGCATTTCCCCCCATACGTCGCCGCGACAGCTGCCTGTTGTCACGAGACACGGGAGTTTGTCCGTCCACGCAGGCGAACGGCCGCCGGACGGGCAGATTGTCATGCACGATATATCTAAATCGTCGCTGGTCCCCTGCGGGGTTCCCGACGTTGAGGCAGGTCTAGTCCCCAGGGCATGGTCGCCGTCGGCAGACGGCCTGGCCATCGCGTCGCACCAAGCCCTCTGCGCTGCCTCTTGGGACCGGAACCGGCACCGCCAACCTCCGCACTCACCGCTTGGTGAATGTGACCCCTTCTGATCCTGGTGGTCCACCGCAATCTCACGTTCTCTATTGACTTCCGAGGACCTTTGTTCGAGACCTTGCGCGTAGCGATTCCTCGGATTTCGGCACCCATCCTCTGTTAAGACCCGGGGAATCCACGGAGTCCGCCTGTCTTGACACCCTGCAAGTGGTGAACGGTTTTCGGAAAGTCGGCGGAGCAAACCGAAAATCGCGTAGTATAATCGGGATAGGCTTCGCGAAGGAGGTTTAGAGACGATGAGTCTGGACTGTCAGCATCTTCGGGAACAGTGCCATGTCATTTTGGCGTTGCTGGATGACATTGACCGTTATGGTTGCGAAGGATATACGTATGTTGACACCAACCATTCCCTCAAAGAACGCCTGATGCATACGGTTGACGCGTTAGAGCAGTCGCTTGATCAAGATTCCGCGCCTCCCCTGCCAACCCCGTCAACCCGCTGGCGTCAGGTTCCGGATGCGGGATAGCCGGCATCGAACTGCAATTTCAGGCAGTTGCACGGATTCATGCCGACGCGACGGCACGAGAAGCCGCTCCCCCAGGCGGAACACCGCAGGTGAGCGCCCAGAGAAGCGACTTCCCTTTGCCCCTCGCGAGAATTCGTGGAGAAGTCCCCATGGAGGGTGGGCGAACCCGCTCCAAGAATCTTGGCCTTTGACGATTTCCAGAGGCCTCACCGCGTTGGGATTCCGGTGAAGTTACCGGCAATCGAGGGCGTGCGAGAATGACCGCGGAGTGCAGCGCAACACCGCGGCCTGCGTTGAAAGCAGCGCGTGCTCAGTGATGCCAGCCTATCCCCAGACGGCCCGGTGAGGCGGCGCCGGCATCACGGCCGAACTCGTGCCAGTTGGAACCTGGACTATTTCGCGCCCATTGCCCAAGGACCCCAAGAAAACTGAGTTGACGCATAGTCTTAACTGTCCAACAATACTTCGTATGGAGAAGAAGGGAACGCTGACGAAGCCCTGGTTCAATTTAGCCTTATCAGAATTTATCGGCACCGCCCTGTTAATTGCCGTGGGATGTTCTTTTGTGGTGCTTGATTTCGCCTCAGGGAGTCCGATGGTGCATGCCGTGCCGAACGCCGGTTTGCGGCGCGCCATTACTGGGTTCTTGTTTGGATCCGCTGGAGGTCTCATAGCTCTGTCCAAAGTCGGCAAAGCGAGCGGCGCTCACATTAACCCAGTCGTCACACTGGCATTTTGGCTACAACACAAGATGTCGGGGAAACTGGCCATGCTTTACGTCCTTGCGCAATGCGCCGGAGCCATTACTGGAGCCTACGCACTGACGATGTGGGGTGCTTGGGCCGCCAGCACCCATTATGCCGCGACGATTCCCGGTCCAACCGGTAATATCATTGCAACGGGCGGCGAAGCCGCCGCCACTTTCTGCCTTATCGTGGGGTTGTTTCTGTTTTTGGGTCACCACCGGATACGCCGTTTCACCCCAGCCCTGTTTGCCCCGCTGTATGCCGTAATGGTTTATCTAGAAGCACCGCTGTCGGGAACCAGTACCAATCCTGCGCGGAGTTTGGGGCCAGCGCTGGTGTCGCACGTGTGGACAGGATGGTGGGCATATTGGATCGGGCCAACGTTTGGCAGCGTCCTCGCGGTTGCCTTTCTGTCAGCCGTCATGCCACTTATTAATTGGGAGGTGGAAGTGGCCAAATTATATTACTTCCATCATGATCCCCACGGGGTGTTTCACCGATCATCCCGCTCTACCAGCTCCATGGGTGTAGGTTAGTTGCGTGCAATGGTTGAATCGACAGGAAGATCTCCAGTTGTTGTCCCGGCCAGGCGTTGCGCCAGCTGACCATGCAAGGGATGACCCGTGCAGTGACTACCCACAGTGGCCCACATTCTAAGGAAATGACCGCGCCATCTAACCCAGTAGGGTTGAGACCGGCGTTTAAGGGGCAGGCCTCCCCCCCAACCTGGTTTGCCAGCATCTATGGGTGAACCGTGGGGTCGGTTCGATAGCAGCTCGCCCGCTGGCCGCGTTGGGTCTCTGGATGGATGTTCGGAAGACCGTATGGTGGTCCGCTGGACCTCGGTGTCCTAGACGAAATTCTATGACGTAACGTCTTAAATCGCCCCAATCGAAAAACACCGGGTTAGACACGGTGTCGAGTCCAAGGACTGCCGCAATGACTCCCCGCACAACGCTGCCCGGTTTTGTCCCCGCCTGGGCGCTGTCGCGTCCAGACGGGGAATGCGGGGCACTTCGCTCCACGCACGGGGACAGGCGAGACACAGCCCCCATTACTGGGATTGCGGTTTGGGCAGATAAGGCTCCAACGCGTGCGCGAGTTGGGCTACTGGCATCGACTGGCACCAGACTCGGCCGGGCCCAGCGAGCGCAGCCAAAAACAGTCCTTCGTCTCCAAAAATGCGATTACGGATCCCCCGCACCGTGGTAATGCTAAAATCAACGCTGCTCTCGAACATTCCCACGTGTCCGGGATGCACCAACAGACGCTGGCCCGGGTTCAAGTCGTAGGTGACAATCTCCCCGGACAGTTCCACCCAAGCCGTACCGCGCCCCTCCAATTTTTGCAGGACAAAGCCGTCCCCGCCGAACAGTCCGGCTCCAAGACGTCGCTGAAACCCGACGGAGATCTGAATTTCGGGAGTGCCGGCAAGAAAGCCTCGCGCGTGGACTAACACCGGTCTGCCGGACACGACCGACGTCTCGAGAATTTGGCCCGGGAGCGTCGCCGCGAACGCGACGCTGCCGGGTCCGCTGAAAGTCGTCCAAAACCATCCACCGCCTCCAACGGCACGGCGGACGGCCCCAAATATGCCGCCATGGTCGAGCGCAGTCGTCTGCATTCGTACGCTGTCACTCATCCAAGATAGGCGGCCCGCCTCGGCAACAATAGATTCGGCGCCAACCAGGCCGATTTCCAACACAGGTAACGTTGTGCCATGAATTCTTGCTTCCATCGTAGGGGCACCAGCAAGATGGTGCCGCACCTCCCTTCTTGATGGAAACATGGCCTTGGAATCCCAGGCCGACATTGAGCACGTTGATGCGGGGCAGAGTGGTTGAGTTCCGTCTCGATTGTATCTCGGGCCAAGCCAGGACGCCATACATTCGATAAACAAATGCGCGGCAGCCGATTGTAAGAGCACCCGCGCAGGCTACGCTCCAAACATCCCGCGCCGAGACTTGGAGGCTCACTATTGGCACGGGTTGATGTTGAGGGACACCGTGTGATCCGGGTCCGCAGGCAACGCCTTAACTCCCGACGCCGGGAAATCCTTTAACTGCGTCGACCCGGGCCTCCGAAGCCAGCACATGCTGGCCCCGAACGATACCAGCGACAGACCTCGGGGCCATCTTAAGCAAGTCAGTGGATGATGGGGTGTGGTTGCCGCTGGTTACCGGCGATGCGCCTCATTTCGGACGCAGCCGAAACCAGGAATGCGTCTTCATCCCGGGACCCAACGGAAAAAATTGACCGTTGAGATAGGGTTCCAGCAAATTATCATATTGAGCGGATAAAGGATGACCCGATTGACCCGTAAGATGCACCGCGACACTCTCCTCCGGTCGCGCGGCCAGCATAATTTGACGGTAACTCGGCATAAACGACACCAGGCGAGGCCACGGCAACTCGGGATCGAGCGCAAATGCCGCCTGCCGCGGCGTATACAAGTCCCCTGCTATGGGAAGATTTCGTCGCCCAAACAGCGGTTTGAGCAATTTCACCTGGGTGAAAGGATGAAACCCTTCGGCTTGATGCGCCTTGCCCCAACTCCATTGGGCCAGGTCGGGCCCAAACCAATGTTTCCCTGTCTGGGTTGCCCGTTCGACTGCGGTAAACAAGTCGATGGTTTCCCACAAAGAAAGCACGAGCGGTCCGATACGTTCTCCCAAAAGGACCCAAAGACGTTCGGGAAACGGATGGGTTCCCGGCACACCTGGTTTAACGTCGTAAAAAAACGGCTGGTCGAGGACCTCCTTTAAAGATCTGGGCAACGCCTCCAGCATGAAAAGATACAATGCCGTGACAGCCGGGCTGTCGGATGTAGCTTGGCCGTCGAACGATGCCAACAATCGTCGCCAGTTTTCCGGCAGCGCACTCCATTGGCGAAGTTTACCCGCAATTTGGTCCAGAGGTGCGGAATAGACATCCATTTGAATTTTGGCGAAACTATCCCGATCATGCAAAGGCTCCGCCGTCAACAGGGCCTCAATGCGTTTTGCGCGATGACCTAGGCTAAAACGGCCAAATACAAAAACATCGGCCTCTGGCCCTACGACCGCGTTATTAGCGGTAATCGCGTAACCTTGAGCCGGATCCAGCATTCGGGGCACTTCCGCCCAATCAACCCATCCCGTCCACTGGGTACTCTTGGTATTGCCATTCACGCAGCCAACCCAGGGACCGTTCCCGCGGGTAGGGATGCGCGCCGCGCACGCATATCCGATATGGCCGTCGCGGTCAGCATACACAAAGTTTTGCGCCGGGACCCACCACTCTGCCAAGGCGTTCACAAAACTTTCCCAGTCATGCGCCCTATTCAAGCGGAGTATCGCTTGCATGATCGGCAACGGCTGAAAGCCCGTCCAAGCCAGAGCGATCTTGCAACCATCCACGTCTTCGTGAATTATCGGCCCAACATGGGAGTCGTAACATGGCAGAACGTGATCAGGTTTGCCACGCACCTGAAAAATCTCTTGCCGCTGCGTAAGGGAGGTTTGCTCTCCATCCAGCATGTACGTCAACCCATCTGACTCCATATGAATCCGGTAGAGGTCTTGCACATCGGGATCGACATTGGTAACACCCCAGGCGAGATCGTGATTTTGCCCGATGATAATCCCCGGCGCACCGGGCAAGGTGGCTCCGAAAGCCGCCAGCGAACCGCCTTCAATAAACATTTCGTACCATATGGAAGGCAATTGCGGCATCAAATGCGGATCGTTGGCCAACAACGGCGTTCCATTCTTGCTATGCGCCCCGTCTACCACCCAGTTGTTGGACCCGACGCCAATCGTGCCCCAAGCCAGCGGACTGCCGGTTCCCGGTATGATGGTGATATGCGGCACTCCCTCCAGAGGTCCGAATAGCCACTCCCGTATCTCCCGCATCTCCTTAACCTGTTCATATCCCCACTTGGCAGTCCAGATGGTGTTCAGCGTCCACGCCAACTGATAGACCAAGAGATTGCTGTCATCAACCGTCCAGGGCCGCAAGGCCTGCTTGAGAAAGCGATATTCGGGAGGGAGCGGATTTTGGCCAAAAGCCAGGTTGACTCCTTTGACGTACGCATCCGCGCATTGCCGGGTATCCTCGGTCCAAGTCCCGGAAGCTTTTTTCGCCCAGTAGGACAAATTCAACCGGCGCATAAAATGGTCATAGGGCACCGCGCTCTCACCCACCAGTTCCGCCAATTGCCCGGCTGGGACTCTCCGCGATAAATCCATTTGAAAAGCCCGTTCACGTCCATGCAGATACCCTTGCGCGAACAACGCATCGAACATAGACTGCGCATCGATGCGGGGAACCCCAGCCTCATCCCAGCGCACTTCCACCGGGTGATCCAAACCCTCTTGCACCAGCACTTCTTTAGCCATCTTAGGTGGCGGCTTTAGGATTCCGAGCCAGGTGAACAAGTGGCTGGTCCGGCGAAATCCCCGTAAATGAAAATCCGCGCCGTCTTTGGGTCGTCGCAACGTCATTCTCACCTCTTCTGAAATTCTACACTCAAAGCCCACTCTACAATTCCGTGAGTATTTTGACTATATGGCCCATGCATCCTTTCTATGAAACATCCCATTCAGGCGACCGCGCTGCTCCCCATCTCCGTCGATACGTGAGAGGTCTTCGCCAAACGAGAGACCTGGCGGCCACGCGACATAACAAAACGAGCGACCTTTAGTCTGCAAGATGTCCCCTATGCGCCCCAGCGTGCCTCCGTGTCGCCGTCGTATTGCCAGGTCCCGTTTCGGACGGGGACGTGCCGACCCGGACTCGGCGCGGCAAGCACAGCGAATCTGCCATTTGATCGGCAACGGCAGTTGCCATTAATATTCTTCCGGCAGTAAAAGGGTGGTTGCAGCGCGGTCCGCTTCGGTTATGATCCAGACGGTCCAGGGCGGATTGCGATTTTTGTACACGGAGAAGAGACGCAATCCTGCACGCAACGCCAAGTCGTTTTCCTGCCAGTCTTCTACGCCGATTTCTCCCCAATCCCCGGTCGCATGCCGGACCAAAAGCTGACCCAGAGGCACCGGATGCCGTTGAGTCAAAGCCAGAATCCCCGGCGTACAATAGATGCTTCCCAAGGCAAACCCGCAGCTTGACATCAGCCTGCTCCTTTACGATTGCATGCACCGATCCCCATATTGGACGCCCGTTCAGACCGAAGGCGCGCACCGGTTGTGCCAAATCCGCACCGGTCCCCTTATTCTTTGGCCCGCTGTCCCCCGCTCGCATCGCTAACGGATCATGTCCGCCAAACACGGGGGCGTCGGCAATAGACAATCTGCGATCTGCGATGGTGTCAGCCGACGCCGCGCCATCGTTTGGCGATGGGTTGTTCGGTTGGTTCACCGCCAATATGGCAGTGCCGTTTTCTTTTCAGTAGACACCCCTGTGGCGTTTGCCCGGTGTGCCACACGGTTTTGGGGGATGAACGTGTTGCCGGCTAAAGCGTCAACCATCCACTTTGGAGCATGTCCGCCATCGGCGCCACGAACATCGCCAACACGTTCACCAGCAGGACAGCGGGAATCACGGTAAGCCACAAAGGATCTTTTTGCCGCTGCAGTTCTTCCTCCAGTTGAAGCCGGTCTTCCATCTCTTCCGCCTGGACCAACGTGTCCTCGGGCGATAGGCCGTGCCGGGCACCGTGCAGCATCATGGCGGAGACGATCTCACCTTCCGGTCCCGGGTATTGTCGGCGAAACGTGGTCAAGCCGTTATGATGGTCGCGCGCACTCGCCAAACCAAACGCCAGCTCCCGCAGGTTTTTGGAGAGGCCGGGCTCGGCCGGCATGGAGGCGTCCACCGCTTGCCAAAACGTTAATCCCGCCGAAAGATATACAGCCAACAACCGCCAAAATCTGACCAAATCCCGGCGACTGCGCTGCAACACCGTGCGGCCACCGCGAACTCGGCGACGTCCCAGCAAAGCCACGCCGGTAAGGGCGACCACCGTCCCGTCGGTCAACGTAGGGTTTATCACCAAGCCCGGCAACAACCCGGCCCACGCCCATCCCCAGCCCAACCGACGCTCGTCGCCGAGATAGCGCTGCAGCGCCACGGCGATGAGAAACGCGCCCAACGCACTCATCGGGATTCCGCTCGCTTGCGGATTTGGACGGCTAGTGCACCCATGGCTAGAACCGTGACCAACCCCACTCCCAACACCACCGCGTGCCCCAACGCGGTGCTCATCAAACTGTGGTAGAACGAGGGAATCACCCCGGCGAACATCACCAAAATGCCATAAGGAGCAAATGCCAAAATCTGAATGGTGGCCCGTTTCGCCGCCTCGTCCAGATGCCGCTGAAATCGTCGTCTGCGGTCACGCGCAATCTTGCTGATAGCCTGTTTAATCACGGGTTCCAACGCCCCGCCATGCTGTTTGGCGCGGTGTGCAACCTGCCCCACCACGGTAAATGCCTCAATGCGCCATTGGTCCGCCAGGTTCGCGAGCATGCCTTCCGCATCGCGCGCGCGCACGACCGACGAATAACCCAAATCCTCCAGGGCCAACGCCAGGGAACCGCGTTGTGGCAAAAGGCGCGCCAGTTGACGCAATGTCAATTCCGCCTGCTGCTCGTCACGATCGCGCTGTCTCTCGAAAATCGCGGCCTTTTGCACCAATCCCAGGCCCCAGCCAGCCAGCAACGCCGACAGCATCAACCACGGATTGCGGGCCGGGATTGACAGCGCCCAGGCCGCACCCGGCCACCAATCCGCGCTGTCGGTCATCCAGGCGTGAACCAACAACCCGCTGGCCACCGATAGCAATATGATTGTGACCATTGCTACTCTCCCATTCTGACAAAGCGGGGCGCCCCTTCAGGACGAAATTGCCAAACCAAACTCATTTCGCCGTTGGGTCCCACCCGTTGGACCGAATCGACCCGGCGCTCGCCGGACGAACTGCGCACGGTATAGATAATGATGTCGACCGTTTCCAAGATTTGGGCCACCAGCGCGTCGTATGGAATGCGCGTCTGGCTGTGCAACGCCATCCGGGCGACGCGATAAATCGTTCGAATGTCGCCCCCCGCGCTGTGGACCGTGCAAAGACTCCCCGGGTGGCCGGTGCTCATGGCTTCGAGCAATTCCAGCGCCTCCGCGCCCCGGACTTCCCCCACGATGATTCGGTCAGGGCGCATCCGCAAGGCGTTGACGACCAGCGTATGAACCGTTTGTTGCCGGTGGGCTTCCAAGCTCACCACATGGGGATGAGTGAGATTCAGTTCCCGTACGTCCTCGATCGTGATGAGACGTTCATTGGCCGGAATGGCTGTTGTCAACAGCCGCAACAGCGACGTCTTACCGGATCCTGCTCCGCCCGCCACCAACATGTTCTGTCGAGCCCTCACCCGGTCCGCCAAATCCATCCAGAGTTCCTCCGACAGGGCACCCAGCCGCAGGTAGTCTTCGAGCGCCAACGGCGTGCGCGGAGCACGGCGGATTGTAATGGTAGGCGTTTCAGCCACTGGCGGCAGTACACAATGAATGCGCGAACCATCGGACAGCTGAGCATCGCACAAAGGATGCTCCGTATTAAGTTCCCGGCCAGCCCGGGTGGCTAGCCGTTGCGCCAATAATGCTACCTCCGCCGTATCCACAAAGGCGAGATCGCGCGGTTCGATGTGGCCTCCCACCTCACAAAAACTGGTGGTGCCGTTGACCATGATTTCTGTCACGTGCTCATCCATCAAGGCCGCATCAAGCGGACCCAGACCGGTCAACTGGTTCAACAGCGAGCGCTGATAGAGAGGCAATAACGCGGGGGTCACCTGGCTGTCCTCGCGAAGCACGGTCTCGACGGCCCTCTGGAGCTGATCGAGCCGCTCCCGATCCCAGACCAAGTGCGACAGCGCCTCCGGAAACCTCTCCTGTAGCGTTGTCCGCCACCGCGCCGTCCATTGCCCCAGCACCATGGCCTCTTGGGCTCCGCTTTCTTCCACGGCCGAGCCTTCCTGCGGCCGCCACACATATACTGCCTTGGCCATTGCCATCCTCCTCGTGAGGTCTGCCGATTCCGCGCCACGCGGTAATTCGAGCATAGCCAATGGCCCTGCCCGGCATCCTGTCACGATGAGACCAGTCCTTCGACATCTGCCGCTGGCGGCCTAACCCGCAAACCTGCGCCCACGGCCGCACGGCGGCCCCGCGCTCATGTTTCGACGCAATTACCGGGGATCCCGCTCAGCGGGTTGCGGCAGGAAAACTCATCAGGCTCAGTTCGATGATGCTCCTGGCAGCGGTCTCCCATGACCCGAAAGAAGACTCACCGGGACTCGGCAAGACACCCCCCGCCTGGCCGGGAGATGGACTGCGACGGGTCGGCACAACTTAACGCAGTCCTTCGCTTCCTGCGTTAAGTTGTGCCGCCAGCCGCTAACCGGTTGATCCTCCCCCGTCGACAACGGCCCCCCCGGCGTTGGATTTCGGCATTGACCCCGACCGTTATGCGTCGCCTTGCCATGGTCCGCCTGCACCCAAGGCTGGTTGTTGCCCCTACCCGCATGACCGCCGTCAAAATCCCACCCCGCGCGGTGTGGCCAGCCCATGGCTCGCTGATTTTGCCGGCCGGAGCGCGCCGCAAACCCCTGGCCCCATTTCTAAACAAAACTTCAGTCGAAAATCAGCCGAATTTTAGTTTCACCGGTTACAAAAGAGATAGGCCCTGATCAATCCGGGACCTACGCTGTAATAGGAGGACCCACATGAGCATAGCCCAACCCCCGCGCCGATCAATTTGGCGACGGGTGCCCATGCCCCGCGTCGCGTTGTTAACGGCCGGGACCGCTGTTTTACTGGGTGGCACCACCTATGCCGTGGTGCAATCCGCAAAACCTCCGGTGCCAGTCCACTACTTAACCGCGACAGTAAAGACCGGCAGCCTGTCGCTTACGGATTCGTCCACGGGAGAAGTGGTGCCTGCGCAACAGGAGACCATCACCGTCCCCAACACCGCCACGGTAATCAGCATGCCGGTAAGCGTCGGTCAAATCGTGGCGACCGGCCAAACGTTGGCCACCCTTGCCGACCCGTCCCTGGTCACTCAACTCGCTCAAGATCAAGCGACTGTGCTCAATGATCAAAACCAAGTCAATCTCTTAAGCTCATCCAACTATCAAGCCTCAGAGTACGACGCCATCGCCCAAGCCCAGGATACGTTGGCACAGGCCGAGGCCACCCTTGCCGCCGATCAATCCGCCGGCAACATCGCGGCGTCCGCCAGCGGCACGCTGACTTTGTCCATCAGTGCCGGCCAAGCCGTATCCCAAGGACAAACCCTGGCCAGCATTGGAGGAACCGCGGTGACCGCGCCGTTTAGCGGAACCATCAGCAACGTGGCGGCGTCATCGGGTTCCGCTGTCTCCGCTGGCCAACCGTTGATGACAGAAACCTCTCCCGCGCAAAACGCGAAAATCCTAAGCGATCAAGCGCAAATTGCGGGCCTTAAGAGCCAGTTGGCCAAACTGCAGGCCACCAACGGCACAGCTCAACAGGCGGCCGCTTTGGCCCAAGCCAAAGCCCAGCTCGCCCAAGCCAATCAGACGCTGAAAGCCGTCCAATCCCAGGTCAATCAATTAACCATCACAGCGCCTTATCCGGGTGAAGTGGTGGCAACCACTCCTGCTGCCGGCGGGGGACAAAAACTGTTAACCTTGGCGAGCACCCAAATGGATGTCACAATCCCCATTCCGGAAACCCAAATCTCCCAAATTCGTGTCGGCCAACCCGTGTCGGCAACCCTGCCCGCTTTCCCGGGGAAGACATTTGCCGGAAAGATCCTGTCGATTTCTCCGATGGGAACGTACACCAACGGGGTATCCACATTTCAGGCAACAGCCGGCTTAACGGCCCCGAGCAGCGTGCGCTACGGGATGAGCGCCAATGTCAGCGTGACGGTCGAAACCGTGTCCAACCGCCTTTTGGTGCCCCTCGCCGCCCTTCATAGCACCGGATCCCGGTACTACGTGGCGATCCTCTCCGGAGGCCAACCCCATCGCGTCCCGGTCAAACTGATTCTGCAAGGATCTTCCCAGGCGGCGGTAACCTCGCGACGCCTTAAGGCGGGAGCCAACGTGATTACCGCCACCCTGAGCTCATCCAACCAGAAGCTGAAGCTTCGCGCCCGCGGGAAAGCCGTGCATGGACGCGGCAAGGCCGGCCGCAAACCGGGGGGAGGCAAGGCGGCGGGAGGCAAGAAGCCGTGATTCGGATAAAGAACCTCATCAAAGACTATCCCATGGGGCGGGAAACGTTTCGCGCCTTGCACGGCGTGTCGTTTCACATTGCGCAAGGCCGGCTGGCCGCCATCATCGGGCAAAGCGGGTCGGGAAAAACCACGCTCTTGAACATCTTAGGCGGTCTTGACACGCCGACCGCCGGCGAGTATTGGCTCGACGGCAAACTAGTCAGCCAATTTGATCAGGTGGATTGGTCGCACGAACGAAACCACACCATCGGGTTCGTTTTTCAGTCGTTCAACTTAGTCCCGGCCCTGAGCGCCAGGGACAATGTCGCCATGCCGCTCATTTACCGCCGGGCCCCGCTGAAAACCCGCCGCCGTTTGGCCGAAGAGGCGCTTCGCCAGGTGGGCCTGGGCGATCGTCTGCACCATCGTCCCACGCAGCTCTCAGGGGGTCAACAGCAACGGGTCGCCATCGCCCGGGCGCTGGTGGGCAATCCCCCTCTGATCCTGGCGGATGAGCCGACCGGAAACTTGGATTCCCATACCGGCGAGGAAATCATCGAACTGTTGCGCCATTTGAATCGTCAAGGCCATACGGTGGTCATTGTCACCCACAGTCCTGAGGTGGCCAGCCAATGCCAGGAGATCTTTCGAATGCAGGACGGACGACTGGTCGCGTCCGAAGCCACTGGATAGGAGGAACCGCATGAGTTGGTCGGATGCACTTAGAGTGGCCTGGTCGGGCATGTGGGGTTCAAAACTGCGGTCGCTGCTCACCATGCTGGGGGTGATTATCGGTGTCGCGGCGGTTATTGTGCTGGTGGCCATCGGAAACGGCGCGTCCCAGGCGGTATCTTCCCGAATTGAAACGCTCGGCAGCAATTTGTTATTTGTCACACCGGGGGGCGGCACCACGTTCACCGCCAGTCAGGTCGCCGCGATCCAGCATGAGCTGCCGATGACTGCGCTGGTGGTCCCCGAGTTAAATTCCGGAGGCAAGGTTTCCAGCGGCACCACGGTCGGGCCCGCCGCGTTGACGGGCACGACCCCGCAATATCCCGCGCTAGGCGGCATCTCCATCGCCTATGGCAGCTTTCTCACCGCGCAAAACCTGACGGCCCTGCAACACGTCGCGGTGCTCGGCGCCAATCAGGCGCTAACCTTGTTTAACGGTTCCAATCCGGTCGGTGAGCACATCACCATTTTGGGCCAAACCTTCCGCGTTATCGGCGTCTTAAACCCCGTCGGGCAAGGACCTGGCGCCAGTCAGGACAACACCATTTTCATCCCGCTACCGGTCGCGGAATTTCTTGTCGGTTCGGATTCGCTCAGCAACATTGTGGTAAAAACCTCATCGCCCACCGCCGCCTCCTTGGCCGACTCGCTGCTTACCAACCTCTACACCAACCAGTATGGGGCCAATGCGGTGACGGTCGCCTCCGAAGACCAAGTCCTCAGCGCACTCTCCGCCACCCACGCCACCTTTACCGATCTGCTGGCCGGCACGGCCGCCATTTCGCTGCTGGTGGGGGGGATCGGGATCATGAACATCATGTTGGTCTCGGTTACCGAACGGACCCGGGAAATCGGGATTCGCCGCGCTTTGGGCGCTACCCGCGAGGACATCGTGCTGCAATTCCTGCTCGAATCGATGACCATTAGTCTCACCGGCGGACTGATTGGCATTGCCCTCGGCTTCGGTCTGATGCGGCTAAGCCCGCTCATCCTGAAATCCCCGGCTGTTTTCTCTCCGGATTCGGTCGTCCTCGCGTTTGTCTTCAGCACGGCGGTGGGCCTGGGATTCGGCCTCTACCCCGCCATCAAAGCATCCCGTCTGGATCCGATCGACGCCCTGCGGTATTCCGGCTAGACTTGCGGGGCGCGAGACCCGGGACGCGGCCGCCACCATTTCCGGAGACGGGCGTCATCCGGAACCGACGGCTGCATCGGCACAATCTCGGCTCCGGCCTCGGCCAGGGTCCGTTCCAAACGCGGCGGCAGCCGCGGGGCCGGGTGCACCGCCGTGAAATGGACCTTCTCTTGATAGAGCCGCACCATGGCGATCAGGTGTTCCGCGGCATAGGGCGGCGTCTCGGCGGTTATGCTCAGCACCACCGCTGGAACCCGTGCCAGCACGCTAGCGGCATGGTAGGTGCGCGGGTCCCCTCCCAAGTCCCACCCTTGCCATCCTTGCCGGTGGTCGAAGAGTTGCTGGATGTCGGTAGGGTCGGGTCTCTCGGTCGGCACGTGCCAAGGAGGGGGAGCCGGGGTAAGCCACCCCAGGCGTGTTGCCTGCGGCCGCAAGCGCTCAAACGGAAAGGATGGCCGGCCCGCGGCCAACGGAAGATGGGCCACGGTCAACACAGCTTGTTGCCAGTCAAAATCCACCCATCCCCCCGTTCCGTAAAGGCGTCTGGCGCCCTCACTCAGCCAATTCACCACAGCCAACCGATTCGGATAAGGATGGGCCGTCACCAAACCAAACAAGGCCGGCACCGTCCATTCCGTTTCACGCGTGGAGATCCAGGCGACGATTTGCTCCCCGGTCACCTCGCCCGCCAGCACCGTCATCTGTTCGCCCAGGCTGGAGGGCAGACGCTGGGTTTGGCCTTCCGACACCCATAAAGTCCAGCGAGTATTGGGGGTTTGACGGACGGTTTCCTCCAGCTCCGGCCAATCGGGAAATCCTGCCACATTCTGGCCGAGGAAAATGCGTTCCGCCTCCCCTGCCGTACGGCGCACATCTCTCCACTGATCGGCCACCCGGATCGCAACCGGATCCTGATCGGCCGCAAATCGGTTCAAGGCTTCGTGCCCCGAGGCCATGAGGATCATGATGTCACCCCGACTAATGACACGGTCCCTTTGGCCTTCACCCGGTCAAAAGCCAAGGCTTGCGGCATGGTCAGAACCACCTCCACGCTGCCCCCACCCGATCCCAGCAAACTGGAGGAGGGGGCGTTGACAACCGGGACCCCACCGGACTGCCACAAGAGCCCCTTCGATCCCATTACCAGCACATTAACCCGTCCACCGGCCCGAGCCACTCCCAGATCCCCGGAAGAGGCCGGAGACACGGCCACAATCACGCCGTGCCCCGGTCTCGGGCTCAACATCGCCGGAGCCAAGATTTCACCCGGAACCAACGCCATTCGCGCATACTGGCCTAAGGCGACGGAGACCGCCTCGACCTGCGAGACCGGTTCCCAGCGAATATCGCGGGCTGTCACCGGGATGCCGGGTGCCAGATATTGCGTCAGCACCGGAACCACACGCAAGGCTTGCGCGTGCTGATAAAGACTCAGCGAACAAAACACGACACCGGAAACCAGCAGCGACAACGCCCCCGCTTTGGGTGGACGCCGGAAAAACGGCAACTTCACACCGTGCATGGCAGTCAATCCTTTCTTAGGCTGTACTCAGTCGGAAACGGGAGCGCCATCGCGTTTGGTGCGGTCAATCACTTGGATTTCCGCCGGGGAAGCAACAATTTTCAAAGCGACTTGACTGTCTTCCACCATCAACAGTCCCTCCCCGCGTCCGGCATATTGCACGGTTTCCGTGGCCCCTTCATGCAATCGCAAGAGTTCCGAGACTTCGGCCAGGCTCTCCGGGTGCTGACGCAACAACAATACCGTGGGTGCATTGCGCAGACACACCTCTGCCGCC
This sequence comes from Bacillota bacterium, assembly GCA_021797825.1. Taxonomy (GTDB): domain Bacteria; phylum Bacillota; class Sulfobacillia; order Sulfobacillales; family Sulfobacillaceae; genus JAJZZA01. Next base: position 34,465 of record JAJZZA010000017.1, read on the forward strand.
CGGTACCTGGTAAAATCGCTGATGTCCTGAGTTAGCAGCGACAGAGCCGTCCCCCATTTTCGGGCCCGTCGAAACAACGCCTCCAAATAGGAAGAGGTCTCCTCATCATTCAAGAGATGCCAGGCCTCATCTAAAATGACCAGACGCCGCTGACCGCCCATCCCCCGGATGATCCGCTCGGACACCGCCAGGTAGGCCGCCCCTTTCAACCGATCGGACAAACCGCTGAAATCAAAGACTTCGAAAGGCACCGGAGTGGGCGGCCCAGGCGGAGCAACCGCGCGCCAGCGGCTGACCAATGCCTGAAATCGATCTCCCGCCACGGCCTCGTCATCCTGCAGCAGAACCTGGATGTCGTCCGCCGACAGCAAGCTCTGACCCGGGGGAACGAATCCGGTGCGTCGACTGGTATGGTGCCATATCGCCAACTCCACCCGTTCTCGGTACCGCGCGACGAAATCCGCATCCAGCCGCCTCAAAAATCGCACCAGAAAGTCGGCTTGACGCTCGACATCCTCGGCTCCCCCTTCCGTCAGTTCGAAGGGGTCCAACGGCACCGCGCCCCCTTCCCCCAGCCGCCACACCTTGGCACCCAGCGACTCTAAGCTCCGGTACTCGCCTTCGGGGTCCACGATAGTCACCGCAATCCCGCGGTAGCGGCTGCGAATGGCCTCCAGTTTGGCAGCAAAACTCTTGCCGGCGCCCGACCATCCGATAGTGATGGAATGGGGTGCGGCCAACTGAAACCGATCCACGATGACTAAAGACTGATTGCGTTGATTTAATCCCCAAGCCTGGCCTCGCGGATGGACGATGTCCTCCGACGAGAAAGGGAACAGCGTGGCCCAGGCCTGACTGTCCATCTCCCGGATTTTTTCCGGCAAGCTGCCAATCGGCAGGGTTCGCGCCAAACCCGCCGTTTGCTGGAAGCGAAGCCTGCGCAGCACCATCAGCATGCCGCTGGCCAAACTTTCCAGCAGCGTGCTCGCCTCGTTCAACTCTTCCTCACTGCCTGCCCTAATCGTCACATAAAGGCCGACTTCCAATAGCCGCAGGTCGCCCCGTGCCAGTCCGTCGCGCAGCCGTTCCGCATCCTCAATCGCCGTCCCTTCCCCCGCGCGTCCGAGACCGCCACGTGCGCGATAGGCCTCCTGGATCCCCCGATTCCAAACCAGTCGGCGGTGCAACTGGCCCAGCACCGAACTGTTTTCCAACGGCGCCGTGTAAAACGACAGAGTCATCGGCCCGCTGAACCGCAGCAGCGGGTGAAACCATCCGGGCCCAACCGCCCGCGGATAAGCCACCACGGCGTAACTCCGCGTCCATTGGTTGCCCAAGGCGACTTTGTCCGCAAACAACCGAATCGCGTCGGGCCAAACCGCATCGATGGCATCACGCCGCGTTCGCCGCGGCCGCAATCCTAATCCCACGCCCAGTTCACCCCGGCCGGGAGGGGCTCGCCAGCCCCCAAACTCGCGTAGAGAAACCGGAAAATCTCCTCGGCATTTAGCGTCTTGATGCGGATTCCCAAAGGTCGCAGGCCCTGCGCCAGCATTTCCTTGCGTCGCGAAAGCTCCAGCTCAGCCTCATCCCACAAGACTTCGCCCCGCTGACGTGGACGCGAACGGGTGTCTACTCCCTGCCAAGATAAAATCAAGAAGAACCGGCGGCGCAGCAGGTTGTTGATCGAGACCGTTTCTTGCACGAATTCGATGTAATCACCCAAGGAGGGGCGAAGGTGCGGCTCTAGATGTTCCTCATTGGCCTTAAGTGCTCCCAGATAATCATCCACCCTCAAAAAATCGGACCGGACCAACAGTTCAACCGGAAAGCTGAGGCCGTTAAGAAAGGCCGCGTAACCTTGCACCAAACGTTCTTGATCACGCGGGGAGCGCAGGGCAAAGTTCACCGGCACCGCCTCAATCACCGCCGTAAAACGGTCTCTGCCAATCAGGCACATCCCCGGACCGACCGCCCGTATCGGGAAGATGCGATTAATGCCCACTGCCATAAGAAACACCCCGTGTTTGCATAGTAATTTTGATCCCGAAGCGCTCGGCACGGGCTCGTGTCGCTTAGCCTCAAGGCAGCAACAGACGACCGGACAAGTAAAACCGCGCCATTAACCATGCCCACTCCGGCAGCGTACGGTCCGCAACCCGTCCCCAAGCCACCCCTGCCGCTGCCGACGACATACCACAAATCGTTGCCAGCCGCCACCGCAAACTCATCCCGAGGTGCCAGACCACCAAATCGCCCGCCAGCCCCGCAACAATCCACAGCAAATCTTGAACCCGCAAGCCAAACACCAGTTCGGGATCGCGAGACAAGGGTAGCGTCACAATCCGTGTCATCGCCATGGCCAGAATGCCGCCCTTCCACCCGTTCCCAGCAACCGCCGAAACTGCTCCGGCAATTTCGTCATATACCAGAGCACGCCGACTGCCTCAAAAGGCGTCGCGAGCGAGCTGCCGCCGGTACCCGCCAGCCGCACAAACAACCAAAAGGCTCCCGCGTGCAGACTTTGGATGAAAATCGCCGCCAGCAGTTCCCGGGCGGCATTGCGCAACAAGCTGTCATCCGCGCTTTGAATCCACCACACGGCCAGCCAGGGCAGCAAGGCGGTCAGCAAGAAGATCTCGATGGTTCGCAGGGCATAAAACACGCCGAGATAAAACAACAGGGCGACCAGAACGGCCGCGGCCACCAGGGCGAACAACGGTGACAGCGTTAAGGCGCTTCCCGCCCATTGCGCGTGCCCCAGTTTGACTCCACCCAATTCCGCCACAATGGCATTGTTTATCGCCAGCAGTCCCTGTACCGCATAGAGTCCGCCGCCCGTTATGAGCGCCGCCGCGATCGCTCTGTGCAACACCACCGCAGGCGCGTGGCCTCCGGAATTGTCTCCCAATTCGGGCCACATGGCGCGCAGCAGGGCCCACACCAGCAGAACTCCCGACACCGCCCAAGCCAGGTTGCGGCTGAGCACATAGAGTGCGCTGGCCGCTTGCGCCCAGTTTACAGGCGCCAACACCAAATCCGTAAACAGTTGTCCACCGAAATGGATTAGATTGCTCCACAACCACCCCGCAATCGCATTAAGCACACTGGACACGGAGTGGGCGCCAAGCGCCTTAAGCAACGGCATACTGGATCAACTGGCGAATGGCATCCACCAGCAGAACCAACGCCAAGCCGACGGCGGCACGCGTCATCAGTTCTTTGGCGGCCTGCACGCTCTTGGGGCTATGGGCAATCATGAACCGAATCCCGCCGTACACCATGACCAGTGTGAACACGCCCCCGGCAATGTCCACCAACATGGTGGTTAACCGTGTAACCGCGCTGAGCAATTGGGCTGTCGGCATGTCCTGACCCTCCTCGGCTACCCTCCCCGGAGCTTCTGGGTGTTTTTCTGTGGGAGGCGCTGGTTCTTGCAAAGTCCAGCGTAAGGACATGGTACCGACAACCCTGGCCAGGTTTCCTGCCTAAAATTTCTGGACAGTTCGACACTAGAAAAAACATCCACCTCAAAAATCGGCACTGGGGGCCAATCCGCTCAAATGCGACGCCATTCGACATTACTACAGAACTTTGGGCAGGTCACTGCGCGGACCGCTCGCGGTTTTTCAGGCGATCGGCCCGACGCAGCTCGGCGGCATGAAACCGTTCGGTTTCTTGCGCGGAAGTCAGCAGCAAGGGCGGCACCGCGATGGGGCGGCCCCGCTCATCAAGCGCGACAAATGTTAAAAAGGCGGTCGACGTTATCCGCATTTCACCTGTGTTGAGATTTTCCCCCATCACATCCACTCCGATCTCCATGGAGCTGCGTCCCACCCAGTTGACTTGAGCGGTCAACCGCACAACTTCTCCCACTTTGATCGGGTGCAGGAACTGAAGGCTGTCCATCGATGCGGTCACGACGACCTGACCGGCGTGGCGGTGTGCGGTAATGGCCGCTGCCAAGTCAATCCAGTGCATCACTTTGCCACCCAGAATATTGCCCAACGGATTCGAGTCTCCCGGGAGAACCAGTTCGGTCATTTCGGTTCGGGACTGTTGCACCGTTTTCCCCGTCGGTTGGCTCACACTGTCTGCTCCTTTCGCACGCTGTACCGCATAAGGCCGGGCCATACCGCCGATGCTAAGCGGGGTCCAGTCTTGCCCGTATCCGGACCGCGGCACATAAACCCCTTTCGGTGTTATCAAACCGAGAGGCTCATGTCAAATCACGCGACAATTTTCTATTTCGACGGGTTGTCGTCCCGTCCTCTCCACAACCTTTGATAAAGGAGTGAACCACCGCCATGACCGCGAAACGCTACGAACCCGTTGCCTCCCAAGACCAGCCGGCATCGGGCCGCCCACCACAGCGGCACCAGGAATTCCAACGGGACCTCACTGCTCCCACTCTAACCCTGCTCACTGTCGGCGGCGTGATGGGATCTGGGCTCTTTATGGCCAGTGGGCTGGCTATTCGCCAAGCCGGTCCTTCGGTGTTGTGGCTTTACGTGCTCGGCGCGCTGGCCATGTCCTGGGAAATCCGTGCGCTCGCAGAACTATCCATCGCGGTTCCGTCGCCCGGTTCCTTCCTTGTCGTCACCCGTACCGTGCTCGGTCCCGCCTGGCTTTTTGTGGCGGGCTGGATATTCTGGTTTTCGAGTGTGTTAACCATGTCCAGCGAGGTGACGGCAGCCGCCCTATTCACCCGCTACTGGTTTCCAGAAATTGCGCTTTGGATATGGTCGCTGTCCTATTCTGTGTTGATCGTGGCGATTAATTTTGTCAGTGTGCGCGGGTTTGGCGCCATAGAAGACGTCATGGCGGGAGTCAAGGCCCTGGCCGTACTGGCTTTTATCGCGGTGGGTGGACTAGCCTTGTTGGGAGGGCTTGGCTTGCGGCGCCGTCTGCCGGCCAATGCGCTCCATCTCGCACTCTTTCGGAGCGGATGGCTCCCGCACGGATGGCTGGGGGCTGCCCCCGCCTTGCTGCTGGTGCTCTTTGCCTATGCCGGCACCGGCGTCATCGGTTTGGCCGCAGCCGAGACCCAGGCTCCGACCGTCACTTTGCCCAAATCCGTCCGGCAGACCACGGCGCTCGTGGTGGTCATGTATCTGGGGTCGATTTTCATGATCTTGTCCTTGGTGCCTTGGAACCGGCAAACGGACACGGTCAGCCCGTTTGTGTCCGCTCTGCACGCGATTTCGCTCCCTTTCGCACCATTTGTGATGAATGTCGTGCTCCTGTTTGCGGTGCTGTCGACGATGAACGCCGCGCTTTATGCCAATGTGCGCGTCCTATACAGTCTGGCCAAGCAGGGAGAGGCTCCGAAAATCCTCGGACGCCTGAACGGCAAAGGACTGCCCGCCAACGCCACCTGGGCGAGCGCCGGCCTATTGGCGCTGACCATCCTGCTGGCCTATGTCCTCCCCAACAAGGCCTATGCCTACTTGGTGACCGCCACGGGATTTCAAGCCATGTTTATTTGGTTCGTCATTCTCTTGACCCAGCTTAGATATCGCAGGCATGTGGCCGCACACACTAACCAAACACTTGGCTACAAGCTCTGGGGGAGCCCGTTTACCACCTGGTTTGTCATGGCGGTGGTTGTGCTGGCGTTGGTGTTGTCTCCTTTGGCGCAGGGCGAATTGTTTGGCGCCATCATTGGCTCGGGCGGCATTCTGGCTGCTTGGCTGATATGGTGGCTGGTTCGGCGCCGGCGGCCGGACGACCCGGCCCCGACAATCCCCCCCGCCCCGCAAGCGGACGGGGCTCGCCGCTGACAATTCTCCCGCTGCATCCCGGTGACCGTGCGGATCACGCCCCAACGGGCCCACGCACTCCACCGGCAGGGAACGCCCGTGCCGGTTGGTACGGAACTGCACCTGCGCGTCGTCACATTGGCGTTGCCCGCCGGCGCAATCGAAACGGTGATCACCGACCTGGCGGACGAGACGATCCCGCCCGTCGCAATGCCCGCGCTTTGCTGTCGCCGGTGGGGACTGAAGACGCATGATGACGACTTCCAGTACAAGTTCGCAGTCGAGAACTTTTCCGGCCAGACGCCATCCGTGAGGGAACCAGACTTGCCTGCGACGGTCTGGTTGTCCAACCTGGCGTCGGTCGCCGAACACGCGGCCCACGCCGAAGTGCGCGCCCGGCTCCCAACGCCCCCCATAAATATGAAGAATACCGCATCAACCCCGACATGTTCATCGGGAAAATGACAGATCAGGTGATGCGGATCGCGTTGATCGCCGATGCCGCCCAACGCGCTGTGGCCTTCCCACGGCTCCTCCGCCAACTAGCCCGGAACCTGATCGCCATCCGTCCGGGGCGCCGTGCGCCCCGCAATAAGACACCCCGCAGAAACCAATACTCCCAGAATCGGAGGCGATGCTTGTAAGCGGATCCTTAACCTGACAGCCTTGCCCCCTTAGCCCGGCCCGGGGCGGGGTGGCGAAACCGCCGCATCCCAACCCTGGGCCGCCCCCAAAACACCCAAAACCAGCGGAACTGCGACCATGACTTTATGAAAACTCTCCTAGACCCTTCTCAGCACCATCGACGACACCACTTCCACGTGGTCCGTTCGGGGAAACATGTCAACCGGGGCAACGCGCTGCAGCTGATAGCGAGGACTCAAAGCGGCCACATCCCGTGCCCAGCTGTCGGGATTGCAACTAACATAGACCAAGCGGCATGGTGCGAGCGCCAGCAGCGCATCGACCATCTCGGGTCGCAAGCCGGATCGCGGCGGATCCATGATGACGGCGTCGGGAACCGCCTGCCCCGATGCCACCCAGCGCGCCACCACCCGCTCGGCCTCCCCGGTTTCGATGGTCACGGCGGTGAGCCCGTTTTCTCGAAAGTTCACCTGGGCATCCGCGATGGCTGCAGGATGAACCTCGATGGCGCGCACCCGGCGCGCATGTCGGGAAGCCAGCGCTGCCAGAGTTCCCACTCCCGCATACAAGTCCCAAATCTCGTCCACCATCCCCAGCCCGTCCATCGCCAACTGGTATAAGACTTCCACCTGCCGTGGGTTGACTTGGAAAAACGAGGTGAAAGACATCCGAAAACGCATATCCAGAATCTGGTCGAACAGGTGGGTGGCGCCGCTTAGCGGTAATGTCTGCGGCCCCAGCACACGGTTGGTATTGCCGGGATTGAGATTGATCCCGACGCCGACCAGATGGGGAGCGGCCGCTAGTAAATCGGTGGCAAAATCCTGCAACACGTTTGCCGGGGGACGATGCGCCGCCACCAAAAGGGCTAAACTCGCCTGCTGCGCGCGGGAACTGCGAACCAAAAGATGGCGGAGCACACCCGTTCCGGTTGCGGGATCGTAGGGCGCGAGGCGATGCTTCTGGGCGGCACGGGCGGCAACCGCCAACACCTCATTGACCAGCGGATCCTGGATTGCACAGGACGGCACCGGCACCACTCGATGCGAACCCCGCTGATAGAGGCCGAGCGTCGGTTCGCTGGCGTTTCCTCCCCAGGGAAATTGCCCCTTGTTGCGATAGCCATACGGGTCATCGGCGCCCCGGATGGGTTCCACCGGCGGCCCCTCGATTCCCGCGATACGGCCCAGTGCCTGCCGCACCCGATCCTCCTTATAGGCCAGTTCCTCGGCGTAATTCCAGTGTTGCAGGGCGCATCCGCCACACTCCCGGTACACCGCACACGGCGGCGTAACCCGCGCGGGGCTGGTGCGCTGCCGGGCCGTCGCCACCGCCCGCACAAAACTCCGGCGGATCTCAGTGACTGTGGCCGTCACCTCTTCACCCGGCAAGCCGTCCGCCACAAATGCCAGCTGGCCGGCATCCAACCGGCCGACCCCCTCCCCATTCATCCCCATCCGGTCGATTTTGAGGTTAAGGGCGTGACCCACCTGCACGGTCATCCGCTGCCCTCGCAGTCGGCCACCGCCGACCTGCCGCGATCGGCCCAACCATCCCCCATCGTCAACCGCCAACCCCAGGCAACGGGCATCCGCGGCTTGCCACGAAACCCCCGCCAGAGCGGCAAGGGTGCCCTGGCAGAAACCTCGGCCAGCAGCGGCCGAGCCGTTAGGCCGTGGGGATATGCCGGCGGCGCGCAGTCCACCGCTTCCCCGAATACCGCCGCGCAGGCCGCGTTCAGCACCCCGGAACGGGGCAACCGCGTCATCAGCCGGTTTATGCCGTACGGCGCCTCATGCCTGGGTTCGAGAAAAAGAGGGCCTTCCGACGTCGAAGCTGCATCCGCGCCGACTGCAACCAATGACGGGTTCCCCTCCGCGCCAGGCGCCTGCAACCCGGGGCGGCGATCAGGCTCGACGGGCCCCGTGGGCCTGCTCCCGACTACCCCGGGGCGGCATGACAACATCGTTAAGGCCTGACGTCCGTTCCGGCCGGACTCGTCGCCCATCGCGCGCCATGCGCCGTCCGCCAGCAACCCCCAGCGCTTGCCTATCGCTCGATCAAGCCCCGCGAGATAGCAGAATCCCCGCCAAAATTTCTGGGCGGTGGCCGGTCGGCTCCCGTCCGCCAGAGGCCACCAGCGCCGCGCGTCAGGTCCGCCCCGGGGCCACGCCACTGCGGTCGGAGCGAGAGCGGATCGCGCCTGGCTCAAGTCGTCCGCCGGCGCCGCGTCGGCATGCGATGAATATGCCCATCTCCGCAACACGTGCCGTCCGGTGCCCCCGCGAAATTCTCCGGTTTTTCGCGGTGCCACCTTAGGGGGTTGTCGCTCCATACTCGGCCTCCAGGATTTCCTTTAACACCGCGTTGGCCAGCTCGGGCTTGGCTTGCCCGCGGGTTCGCTTCATCACTTGACCGACCAAAAAGGCCAACGCCTTGGATTTACCCCCCAAGTAGTCCTGCACCACCCCGGGATTCCCCTGCAGCACCTCGCGCACCACGGCTGCGATCGCCGACTGATCGGTAATTTGGCTCAGGCCGAGGCTTTGAACCAAATCGGGCGCGCGCTCTCCCGTTTCAAACATTTTTTCCAGGATCTCTTTCGCCATCCGGCCGGAGATGGTTCCCGCCAACAGCAATTTGAGAAGTTCAGCCAGCCTCGCCGGGGGGACAGCAGATGACGCAAAACCCTGGCCGGCGGCATTAATCAGACGAGCCACATCCGATAGCATCCAGTTGGTTACCAGACGCGCATCCGCGACCAAACTCGTCGCTTCCTGCCAATAACCAAACGCCGCGCGGTCTTGAACCAACACCTCGGCTTCGCGTGCGGGTATGCCCTGCGCCCGCAGCATCTGCCGAATCGCGTCGGGCAACACCGGCAATGCCCGCTTTTGTTGGTCAATCCAGGTCTCTGCCAAGACCAGCGGCGGCAGGTCCGGTTCCGGAAAATAGCGATAGTCGTGCGCCTCTTCTTTGCTGCGCTGGCTGTAGGTGCGACCGCTGGCATCGTCGAATCCGCGCGTTTCCCGCACGATGCGCCCGCCCTGGCGCAACAGGTTGCTCTGCCGCTCAATCTCATATTCGATGCCGCGCTGCACATTGCGAAAGGAATTCACGTTTTTTATTTCGGACCGGGGCAAATCCTCCACGTCCCCGGTGTAGCCCGCCGGCCGCAGCGAGACGTTGGCGTCGCACCGCATAGAACCCTCTTCCATGCGGAGGTCGGAAATATCCAGATAGCTCAGGATGGTTTTAAGTTCGGTCAAGTAAAGGCGGGCTTGATCGGCCGATCGCAAGTCCGGCTCGGAAACAATTTCAATCAATGGCACTCCGGCCCGATTCAAGTCGACCAGCGACCCGCTCGCATCGCCTAGCCGCTCACCCAAGTGGTTAAGTTTGCCGGCATCCTCCTCGACATGAATACGGCGAATGCGAATGCGCCGCGCCGCGCCGTCTTCCGTCATGGTGAGCGCGCCATGCTCGGCCAATGGCTGGTCAAACTGCGAAATTTGGTAGGCCTTGGGCAGGTCGGGATAAAAATACTGCTTACGATCGAACTTCGATATGGTGTGGACTTGGCAGTCAAGCGCCAGTGCCGCGCGAACGGCCAGGGCAATTGCAGTGCGGTTGAGAACCGGCAGAACACCGGGCATACCGAGACAGACGGGGCAGGTCTCGGTATTCGGATCCGCTCCAAATTGCGTCGAACAGGAGCAAAATAGCTTCGACGCCGTGTTTAGTTCGACATGCACTTCCAGACCGATAATGACATCAAACGCTGGCATCATGACATTGTCCCCCCCAACGGCCAATTCGGCTCAATCGCCACCGTCTTCTCGCAGAGCTCGGCGATGGCCAGCAAACGGCCGTCCGCTAGCGGCGGAGCCATCCACTGCAACCCGACCGGCAATCCGTCGGCCACTCCGACAGGAACCACCAAGCTCGGAATACCCGCCAAGTTCGACGTCACCGTGAAAATGTCGGAGAGATACATTTGCAAGGGATCCGTTTCCCGTTCACCCAACCGAAACGGCAAATCGGGGGTGGTCGGAGTGGCAATCACGTCGACCTCCAAAAACGCCGTATCAAAATCCTGTCGGATAAGCGTCCGAACTTTTTGCGCTTTGAGATAATAGGCATCATAATAGCCGGCGGACAGGGCATGCGTGCCGAGCAGTATCCGCCGTTTGACTTCTGCGCCAAAACCCTCGGCCCGCGTGGTTTCATACATGTCAAGCAAATCCCGGCCGCCCGCCCGCATCCCGTAGCGAACCCCGTCGTAGCGCGACAGGTTGGACGACGCCTCCGCCATGGCAATCAGATAGTAGGTTGAAATCGCATAGGGCGTATGCGGCAAGCTGACTTCCACCAGTCGCGCGCCGCTTGACTCCAGCCGGTCGAGCGCGTGCGCCACGACAGATCGGATGCGGCGGTCGGTCCCGTCCCCGAAATACTCCCGGGGCAGCCCAATACGAAGTCCGTTAAGACTGACCGCCTCGTCGAGCCCCTCGCCGGCATCCCCCTCAAGTGCGGTCGAATCACACGGATCGGAACCGGCGATGACCCGGTACAAGAGACGCGCGTCGGCCACCGTTCGCGCCAACGGGCCAATTTGGTCCAGGCTGGAGGCAAACGCGATCAGCCCGAAGCGCGACACGCGCCCGTAGGTCGGCTTCATCCCCACCACGCCGCAATAGGCGGCGGGCTGGCGAATCGACCCGCCCGTATCCGACCCCAATGCCAACGGCACCATGCGGGCCGCCACGGCTGCCGCCGACCCACCGCTAGAGCCCCCTGGCACCCGGGTCAAATCCCACGGGTTACGGGTGGGATGAAAGGCGGAATGCTCCGTCGACGACCCCATCGCAAATTCATCAAGGTTGGTCTTGCCCACAATCAGCGCCCCGGCTTGCCGCAGCCTGGCCACCACGGTCGCATCGAAAGGGGCCCGAAAACCCTCCAAGATGCGCGATGCGGCCGTCGTCGGCATGTCGCGGGTCACCACGTTGTCCTTGACCGCAACCGGCACGCCCGCCAAGGGCAAGGTCCGGCGCTGAGCGGCAGGCAAGTTGTCCACCGTTGCCGCCGCCCGCCGGGCACCGGACTGCTCCACATGCAAAAAGGCGCCGACGTCGCCGTCATACCGTTCGATCCGCGCGAGCGCCGCATCCACGACTTCCCGGGCCGAAATTTCCCCGTCGCGAACCGCCGCGGCAATACGGCCCGCCGTCCAGTCTGTGGTTGTCACGTCGGTTGTCCTCCCTCGCCATCCATAATCTGCGGCACAAAAAACATCTGGGCCGCCACTCGCGGTCCGTTGCGCAGTGCCTCTTGGGGCGGCAGCGAGGCGCGCACGCGGTCATCGCGCATAGGAGCCGACACCGGAATCACGTGCATCGTCGGCTTGATGGCTGCAGTATCCAGGGCCTCCAGCTGACTGACATACTCCAGAACTCGGTTGAGCGTCTGGCAAATCGTCGGCAACTCATCGTTCCCCATCTTGAGCCGGGCCAGTCGCGCAACATACCGGACATCATCGTCCGACAGGCTCATGATCATCTCCCCTTCCTAATCGGACAAATTGTACCCTGGGTGAGAGGCCGCCAAAAAAAGCTGAGCCCCCAGCCGCCCAGCCCCTTAAGCCAACCCGGGCCGCTACCGGAAATGGCACGCGACCCAATGCGCGGATTCCGATTCTTTTAACAACGGGCGATCCGTCTTGCATAGGTCCTGCGCGATGGGACAGCGGGTATGAAAGCGGCAACCGGCAGGGGGATTGACCGGACTCGGCACATCCCCTTGCAAAATGATCCGCTCGCGCCGCACCGCCGGATTAGGAATCGGAATCGCGGAGAATAGCGCCTCGGTATAGGGATGGCGGGGCCGCTGATAGATGGCTTCCGCCCCGGCAATCTCCACCATCGCCCCCAGGTACATCACCGCCACCCGGTCGGAAATATGGCGCACCACATTTAATCCGTGCGCGATAAACAGATAGGTTAGCCCGAATTCCTTTTGGAGATCTTCAAACAAATTCAAGATTTGGGACTGAATCGACACGTCCAAGGCCGACACCGGCTCATCCGCGACAATCAACTTGGGATTGACGGCCAAAGCTCGGGCGATGCCAATCCGCTGCCGCTGCCCGCCCGAAAATTCGTGCGGATAACGCCGCATCTGGTAAGACGCCAGGCCCACCACTTCAAGCAATTGACGCACCCGGGCCTGCCGTTGGGCGCGGTCTCCCAGGCGGTGGATGACCAACGGCTCTTCAATAATCTCTCCGACCGACATTCGGGGATTCAAGGATCCAAACGGATCTTGAAAGACGACTTGCATTTGCCGGCGTATCGCCCGCAGCTGCCGCTTGCCCATTTTGAGGATGTCCTGGCCTTCGAAATAGACTTCCCCCGAAGTCGGTTCGATGAGGCGCAACACGGCGCGTCCCAACGTGGTCTTCCCGCACCCGGATTCTCCCACCAGACCCAGTGTTTCCCCCCGGACCAAGTCAAAGCTGACCCCGTCGACCGCTTTGACCTTAGTTGGTGGGCCGGACAGCACTCCGCCCCGGCTCGAAAAATATTTGGTCAGGTCTTTCACCGACATCAAGATGTCCCCGGCGGCATCGGACTCTTGCCGGTTTGCTGGCACCACACTCATGATATCGCCTCCCTCCCCTGAGAATCGGTATGGAGCCAGCAGCTGACCTTTCGATTCTCTCCGGTCTCGAGCAGAACGGGACGATTCTCGCGGCAGACATCCATCACTTGGGGACACCGGGGAGCAAATGCGCACCCCTCGGGCAAGTGCAGGAGATTGGGAACCGTGCCTTCAATCACATGCAGGCGCAAACCCCGATCCTGATCAATGCGGGGGATGGATTCCAATAATCCCATGGTATACGGGTGAAGCGGTTGCCGGAAGAGGTCCCCGGTGGGGGCCTCTTCGACCACCTTGCCGGCATACATGACGGCCACGCGGTCCGCCATATCGGCGACGACGCCCAGATCGTGGGTTATCAGCATAATGGCCGCGTGAAATTTCTTTTTGAGATCTTTCATCAATTCCAGAATCTGCGCCTGAATGGTCACGTCGAGGGCGGTGGTAGGTTCGTCCGCGATGAGCAGCAAGGGATTGCAAGACAACGCCATGGCAATCATCACCCGCTGTCTCATCCCCCCGGACATTTGGTGGGGATACTCTTTGACCCGCTGCTCCGGGGAGGGGATGCCGACCAAACGAAACATCTCAATCGCCCGCTGCCAGGCTTCCCGCTTGGAAACTTTCTGATGCAGAACCACCGCCTCGGCAATCTGGTCACCCACCGTATACACCGGATTGAGGGAAGTCATGGGCTCCTGAAAGATCATGGCGATATCGTTCCCGCGAATTTTTCGCATTTGAGATGGACTCTTCTTCAGCAGATCTTCGCCGTGAAACATGACTTCGCCGCCCACGATCCGACCGGGCGGTTCGGGTATCAGCCGCATAATCGAAAGGGAAGTCACGCTCTTGCCTGAACCCGATTCCCCGACAATCGCCAACGTCTCTTCCTGGTTCAGAACGAAGCTCACCTCATCGACCGACTTGACGACCCCTTCGTCGGTAAAGAAATAGGTGCAAAGGTTCTTGACCTCCAATACTGGCGTGGGCACAGTGCCTCTCCTTCCCTGGGTCGGCGCGCTTCGCCCAGATTACATGATAAACAATCAAGTTCATCTGGGTTGGCGGCGCACGGATTGCGCCCTGGCGTCAAGTCGCGGGTTCATTATACGGCGCGGTTTTCTTCCCCGGCAATGGCGAGCGCGCACCATAAACGCCGGCGGGTTACCGGGCCATCCCCGTTTCCCCCTTCGCGATCCAGTCGAAAAACTCCTCTTCAGACAAAACCCGGATGCCCAATTGACGGGCCTTGTCCAGCTTCGATCCGGCCTTTTGGCCGGCCACCACGAAATCGGTGCGACTCGACACGGACGATGTCAAATCGCCGCCCTGCGCCCGCACAAACTCCTCGATCTGCTTGCGGCTCATCCTAGCCAAGGTTCCCGTGACGACTCCCGAGAGACCCGCCAAGGGGCCATCGCCGCCCCTCGCCGCTTCGTCCGCGGGTTCGATCAAGTTGACACCGAGGCGGTTTAAGGCGGAGATGGCCGCACGATTCGCCGGCTGTTCGAAAAACCTGGCCAGACTGTCCGCAATCCGCTCGCCGACCTCCGGAATTTCCCGCAGACGTTCCCGCGACGCCGCCATTACCGCGTCCATCGATCCGAAATAGCGAGCAAGCACCTGCGCGACCTTTTCTCCCACATAGCGAATCCCCAGGCCATACAGCACGCGCGACAACGGACGCCCTTTACTCTGCTCAATGCTGCGCAGCAGATTAGCCGCCGACAACTCTCCAAAGCGGGGCAATCCGCCTAATTGATCAGCGGTCAGGCGGTACAAATCGTCCACCGAACCAACCAGTTGCTGAGCGAGGAGCAGATCGACGGTTTTTTCCCCTAAACCCTCGATGTCCATGGCGCCCCGTGACGCGAAATGAATCAACGACTGCCGGATCTGCGCGGGACACCGCATGCCGCCCGTGCACCGGTACGCCGACTCCCCCGGCAGCCGCACCACATCCGCCCCACAAACCGGACATTGGCCGGGAAAGGCAAACCGGACCGTCTCCGCAGGCCGCAAGGACCGTTCGACGCGGACCACCTCGGGGATAATTTCCCCGGCTTTGCGTACGTAAACCGTGTCTCCCACCCGCACGTCGCGCTCATCCAAAATATCCGCGTTGTGCAGCGACGCCCGGCTCACCAAAGTCCCCGCCAGGCGCACCGGCTCCAATTCCGCGGTCGGGGTCAGTACGCCGGTCCGTCCCACCGAAATGGTGATCGCCCGCACCCGGGTAAGTACCTCCTCCGGGGCAAACTTAAACGCCATCGCCCAGCGCGGGGCCTTTTGGGTCGCTCCCGCCAAACGCTGCTCGGCGGTGCTGTCGAGTTTTATCACTAGCCCATCAATTTCAAAGTCGAGGGCGGCACGGGCTTGGGGATCCTCCCAGCCGGCAATATACGCCAAAACCTCCGTCAGGGAGCCGCATCGTCGGCTGTGGGGAGCGACCGGCATTCCCCAGGCTCTAAGCCAGCCCAGCGCCTGAAATTGTCCGGAAGGCATGGGGTGGCCATCGAGCGCGCGGATTTCGTAAAAAAACGCAGAGACCTGGCGCGATGCGGTGATGGCCGGATCGAGCTGGCGCAGCGAACCCGCAGCCGCATTGCGTGGATTGGCGAAGACGGGCAGGCCGGCCGCGGCACGCGACTGGTTCAACGAGGCAAAGACGGACCGGGACATATACACCTCGCCGCGGAACTGTCCGCTGACGGCCGTCTGTAACCGGGTTGGCACCTGGTGAATTTGACGCACGTTGGCGGTGACATCCTCACCGACCAACCCATCGCCGCGCGTCGCCGCGCGCACCAAGTGCCCATCTTGGTAATCCACGATAATGGTGAGGCCGTCAATTTTCAGTTCCGCGGTATAGGCCGGTGGGTCGGTGTGGCCCAGCAGATGACGCAAGCGCCCGTCAAAATCGACCAGTTCCTGGCTGTCATGCAGGTTCCCCAAACTCAGCACCGGCTGTTCGAACCGAACGCTGGCGAGCGGCCCCGAAGGTCCGCTGCCGACTCTTTGCAACGGGGAATCGGAGGGAACCCAGTCTGGATAGGCGCTTTCCAGGCGCATCAGTTCCGCCACCAATTGGTCGTATTCGGCATCGGATATTTCCGGCTGGTCCAGATCGTGATAGAGGCGGTTGTGCCGCGAAATTTCCTCCGCCAGTCGTTGCATTGTCCGTTGGGCCTCGTCAGCGGTCATGCTTGCTGGTCAATCTCTTCTCGCACCAGCTGTGCGAATCGAACCAGAAATGACCGCACCCCGCCTCCCGGAAAGGCAATGGTCACCTCCAGATCAGATCCTGTCCCGCGCGTCGCCACAACCGTGCCCCAACCAAAACGAGGATGGCGTACACGTTCCCCGTCCACGAGGTCGCTAGTCGGCCGGTTCACCTGCATGACCGCCCGCTCGGGGGCAGGCGGCCGCGGCACCTCCACCAATTCCTGCGGAATCTCTTTCAGGAAGCGGGACGTGGGGTTGGCTTGGGTCCGTCCCAACATTGTTCGGGTTTCGGCGTGAGTCAAGTAAAGTTCTTCCTGCGCGCGCGTAATGCCGACATACAATAACCGCCGCTCCTCTTCTATCGTACCCTCGTCCAATGATCGGGCATGCGGAAAGACCCCCTCTTCCACACCACTCAAGATCACCACCGGAAATTCCAGTCCTTTGGCGCTATGGAGGGTCATCAACCACACGCCCCCCGCATCGTCAACCGTTTGGTCCCAATCCGAGACCAATGCCACCCATCCCAAAAACTCGCCCAAATCGGTGGTGGCCTGCTCTTCTTGAAACCGTTTGGCTTCGGACATCAATTCTCCCAGGTTCTCCAACCGATCCTGCGATTCCCGACCCTGTTCGGTCCGGAAATGATTCAATAGTCCGCTGCTTTCCGCAACCTGCCGCACCCGGTCCGCCAAACTCAACGGGGTTTCCCGCTGCCACTCCCGAAACAATTGCGCCAGTTCCAGCGCAGCCCGCCGGGCTTGGGCGGACAACCCCTCGACAAATGGGGCGTCTTCCAACGCCTCCAACAAAGTGCGTCCCCGGCTGCGGCAGTAGTCGCGGAGGCGGGCCTGGGCGATGTCTCCAATGCCCCGGCGGGGAAAGTTGATAATCCGCCCCAAGGAGACGTCATCCTGCGGATTGAAAACCACCCGCAGGTACGCCAGCAGGTCCTTTACTTCTTTCCGGTCATAAAAGCGATGACCACCGACCAACCGGTAATTTATGCCGGCCCTGGCCATTGCCATCTCGAAGGCGCGCGATTGCGCATTAGTCCGGTACAAGATGGCGCAGTCCGCCAATTGGTGTCCATGACGCACCGCTTCATGAATCACCTCGGCGGCGTACCAGGCCTCGCTCTCTTCGTCCGGTGCACGATGAATGCGAATTTTTTCGCCGACACTCTTGCGGGTCCACAATTCTTTGCCCAGCCGGGCTTGATTGTTTTTCACCACGGCATTGGCGGCCGCCAGAATAGTCCCGGTTGATCGATAATTTTCCTCCAACCGCACAACCTCGGCCCCGGGAAAATCGCGCTGAAATTCCAGAATATTGCGCATGTCGGCACCGCGCCAGCCATAGATGGACTGGTCGTCGTCCCCTACCGCACAGAGGTTCTTCATCCCGCCCGCCAATTGCGCGATCAGTTGATATTGGGATAAATTGGTGTCTTGATACTCGTCGACCAGAACGTACTGAAACTTGCTGTGGTATCGGGCTAGCACATCGGGGGCGAGCCGAAATAACTTCACCGACAAAAAAATGAGGTCGTCGAAATCCAGCGCATTGAGTTCTTTTAAACGCGCCTGATACCGATTATAGACAACGCCCACGCGTTCCATGAAAAAATCCGTGTTTTGCCAGGACTCGGGTCCGATAAACTGATTTTTGGCTTGGCTAATTCGGTTGGACAGCATGGCCGGTGCCCATTGCTTGTCGTCCCATCCCAACTCGTGGACAACCTCCCGGACCAGGGCGCGCGAATCATCGGCATCGTAGACGACAAAGCGGGGATCGTACCCAATTGCCGCAATTTCCTTGCGCAGGATGCGAACCGCCACCGAATGAAATGTGCCGATCCCCATGGCGTGACTGGCGGGGCCTACCAACTGTTCAATCCGCGCCTTCATCTCGCGAGCCGCTTTGTTGGTAAAGGTAAACGCCAAAATGGCGGCAGGCGACACGCCCAGGTTATGAATCAAATGGGCAATCCGGTATGTCAAAGTGCGAGTTTTTCCGCTGCCGGCACCAGCCAAAATCAAAAGGGGGCCTTCCGTCAACTCACAGGCCCGCCGTTGCGGGGCATTTAGTTGCGCTAATAAATCCATGGGACCCTCCCGATCATTCTCTGCCTATTATATCACGGAAGGTCCGCCAACCCCTACTTCACCCAACATCCGGACCGACATGCCCCCAGGCAGTGCCCGGCCAGCATTGGGCGGTCACCACCGCCGCCCAGGAAAATCCCGCCCCCACAGCCGGGATCCTTTAGCCATTTACCGAAGGAAACTTCGAACCGAAAATTTTTTCTAGACCGCGCCGGTCATGCGATCCAGCACAATCCGGTAGCCGTCGGCCCCAAACGAGAGGCAGCGTTTGACGCGGGAAATCGTCGCGGACGAGGCGCCGGTCACCCGCTCAATGTCCTCATACCTCTGGCCCTCGTCCAGCATGCGGGCTACCGCCATGCGTTGCGCAATCGATTGAATCTCACTGACGGTCAGGATGTCTTCAAAAAATGCGTAGCATTCATCCCGGGTTCTCAGTAACAGGACCGCCTCACACAATTGATCGGTTTCGCGATTCTTCAGTTTCGGATTCATCTCTTCCGCTCCCCCACCCCAATCGCCCTTATGGTATCACCAAACTTACGCGGCGTCACCGTGGACGTGTTGGCTTCCCGGCTCAGTTTGGGGCCGCGAAGCCAGGCGGCCCTCCCATCCCCAGCACTTTCACACTGCAGAGATTTCACATTACTGCAGCAGGCTTTCATCATCCCCTGGCTTGGTTCTGGCAAATCCAAGCGGTCGTCCCCTTGGCCCAGGATGGCTTCAGCTGGAGATCACCCGTTTGCCGGCAGGCTTAGGGGCGTTGTTGAAATCGGCAGACCTTCTGGGTCGGCATCAGGCGAATTGTGCATCCGTTTAACCGGGCCATTACGGAAGAGTTCGCGGACGGCGCGCCACGGACCCAAACGGGACACCCTGGCGACTCTGCGCGATTTGCGCAACGGGGTCTTCGAGGATGTCAAGGCGGTGGGTCACCGAGTTGGAGCTGCTCAATCCACCTTTGGCCAAGAAAAACGAGCGCGACAAACTGGGCATTGGGGAGATCGCCGGCCTGCAAACCGGCAGCGGCCGCGAAGTGGAGGGGCCGGTAGCGCCCGACCCGGCCTTTAATTGTCGCCTGCTACAGTACGGGGCCAAGCTGCACACCCGGGCAAATTGCCGAGTGCGAGCCGTACGATAATTTGCCCGCCAGCATCACGGTCAACATGCTGGATGTTGGCATCCGGCCGGAAAGTGCCCATCACACGGTCTTCGGGGTGTGGGTACGGATGGGGGCGGCTGAGCGATGCGTTGGAGTGCACTGGCTGGAGTTGCGGAAGGTTAGCCGGATATAACGGCGGAGTCCGCTGCCCTGATTGCAGCAGGTCGCGATGTTTGCCTGGGATGATAGTCTGCATGACCGCGCGCGGAGCAAAGCGGTCGCGCTGAGGATCCGTCTTCGATTATACCGCCCAGCGCATGCGCCGGGAATTTCGCTGGCTGATGCTGGTCCGGACCGACGGGTATACCGCATATGCGCTAAATTAAGAAAACTAGGCATTGTCGTAAAGGACTTTCGGCACTCTATCGCGAAGTAGTCGAGCAACTTTCGTGGATAGAGGTGACGGAGAAATGCCCAAAACTTCCGCCGGTAGCAACCCATTAGAAGATCAGTGGGCGATTCTCCGCAATTTCTTGCCGCCAGGATGGCAAGACGCGGCCTGGACGACAGGCGCCATTACCCGATTGCGGGCCATCCAGTCCGCCGCGGACCTCTTGCGCCTGATCCTGGTGTATGGCTGGAATGATTGGTCTTTACGCACGACGGCCGCTTGGGCGAAACGCACTGGCCTGGCGGACATGTCGGATGTCGCGGTGCTCAACCGCTTGCGCCACGCGCCTGCGTGGCTGGGTTCTATCCTGGCGGCATGGTTCCGCGCCCAAGGCATTGGCACCACCGTGAAGAGCCGATTCCGGCTCGTGCTGACGGATGGGAGCACTATTCCAATGCTGTCAGGTTAAGGATCCGCTTACAAACATCGCCTCCGATTCTGGGAATATTTGTTTCTGCGGGGTGTCTTATTGCGGGGCGCGACGCGCCCCGGACGGATGGCGATCAGGTTTCGGGCTAGCTGGCGGAGGAGCCGTTGGAAAGCCACATCGCGTTGGGCGGCATCGGCGATCAACGCGATCCGAATCAAGTGATCTTTCATTTTCCCGATCAGAATGTTGTGGTTGATGCGGTATTCTT
>JAJZZA010000018.1 GCA_021797825.1 Bacillota bacterium
CCCCGGACAACCGGCGCAGTCAAGCCGAGTTTGTCTGTCAACGCTGCGGACACACGGACAATGCGGATCACAATGCGGCGGTCGTTATCGCGAAGCGGGGTATCAAAAAACTTCTTTCCGGCGATCCGCTCACGACATCTCACAAAACCACGCGGATTTTTCGGAAGCGAGGGCCGGAGCGGTCCGCAGTTACGCCCGGGGAGGTCGCACAAGACGTGGGAGGCCGCGGCTTCTCACGCAGCGGTCAACGAACCAGGAAGTTTTGGGAACGAATCCAGAAGCCCCCCGGCCTCGGCCTCGTAGAGGCCAGGCGGCGGGAGAAGTTCATTAAATACAGATCGACGGCCACCTCGGGTGCATCTCGCCGGTCGGTTTGCACGCGATCGGTGGGACGCACCAGGACCCGCCCGGGGGCGATGACCTCACTCGCCCTGCCGTGCCGGTGGCGCGGCGCACCAGACCGAACCCAGTGCGACCCGCTTCGTAGGCGACGACGAGGGTGTTACAGTCGGGTTGCTTCCGTTACCAGCGCATTACGGCTGCCTCCGTATGGGGAATCGTGCCCACGTCACGGTCCGGACCTCGGCGATCACGATGGCCTCGCCAGGGACGTCCCATCCGAGAAACCATGGTAATCCATAAGGGACCAGCCTGCTGATTATCGTATCCCAACAAACTGACAGGGTAGATAGTGCCATCACCACACCGCTCATTGTGGCCCGCGAACGTGGCGATTAACGGGGGCTGGTCATCCTGCCATCTGGATTATTGCGTCGGTTCGAGCGGAAATGCGCGAGCCCAGGGCCTCAACTTACACTTTCTGGGTGATGGATGGGATCTCCCGGCTGAGTGTTGAGGTGCAGCAATTACGAGTTTTTGAGGAATCTCAGATAGAAAGCGGTAAATACCAAGACAATGCCGACATTCACCATCAGCCGTTCCCAGAAGTGATTCTTAAAGACAAGAAAATCCACACTCAAGATAACGACAACTAACGCCACAATGTACAGCACGATAGATAGGTTCCTCGTCATTCCATCACCTGGTCTCGGTCGATTGGGTTGCAGTTAATGCGACTAGGGTATTCGCCTTCGTTGACGCGTAATCCTGCTAGATCGCGCCGACCGCTTAACGGGGCTTCTCCCGATTACCTGATTAGCGTCTTTGACAAGGTGTCGGGAACCAGCACCGCGATAAAATCGCTGCGCAATCGTGCGTCCCGCCTTCTTCCTGCCCCGAAGCCGCTAGCCAGCCAGCGGGTGTCGCTTCGTATCTGACAGGCGTGACTTTCCCCGCGATCCCGTCTTTTGACGGCACCGTCGTCTTCGTTGCCGAAGCCGTCGCCACCGGTCGGACACTTGCAGTTCCCAGCCCTTTAAGGGTAATCGCCGTATGCCCCAATCTGGCGATCCCAAGGGCACCAGCCGTCAGGAGTTCGGCAAAGACGGTGCGGTGCTGCGCCGTGAATCCCCGTTCCCATTTGCGCCTCCGTGTAACTGGCGCAATCATAGAGTCGAAAGAACGCTTCCTTTGAGCGATGGATTTCGCCCAACGCGGGACAAAATTTTCACCCAGGTGGACAGCAGTACGGCTTCCCGACCGGTTAGGTCCGCCTCCCGTTGCAAGCGGACAAAGCGGTTGTGCAGGAGTTCCCGACGCTGGGCGTCAGCGACTCTCGGAGTGGTTTGCCGGAGCGTTCCAAAGCCGCGTTGGCCATATTGCCCGCATGGAACGTGTCGATGACCACGGTGGCCTGCTGGGGGAGCGCAGGACTGGACGGCATCCCCGGTATCGGTGCCACATATCCATCGTGACCAATTGCAGGCGTTGACGTAGTGGCCATCGCCTGGGGTGCGCCGTAACGGTTTTCTCATGGCAGTTCACCAACCAGTCAGCCACCGTACAGGTCCGGACATTGGGCACCACGCCCCGGGGTCGGATGAGATGGATTTCATCCAGACCTGGCCATTGCGGCGTCTCGCCTGATCGGTGGGCTTCTTAGTGCGCGATATGGTGGTGAAAAATGTTTTTGACCCCCGATTCCACCCAGGACTTCATGGCGGACGTTCGTTCCCGGTTTGAGATACTGGCCAGCCACACCTGCCAGCGGTCGCCGTCACCACCAGAGACGCGGCGCCGCCTTTTAGGCCGCATGCCCGATCTTTAACGCGGTGGCAGTCCGGCCGGGGCCCAACCGGTCAACTGTCTGGTCCCCCCAGGCACGCCAGCGCGGCCTGCCCGAGACTGATGCCGCCGTCGTTGACCGGAATCTCGGAAGCCGTCCATATGCGCAGTCGACTCCGCCGCAAACACTCTTTCAGCAGCCTCAGCAACAGCATATTTTGAAAAACTCCGCCCGCCAGCACCACGGTCTCGATCCCGTGCCGCTCACCCAGGTGGGAGACGGCGCGGCCAATCGCCCCCGCCAATTGCTGATGAAAAGCGTAGGCGATGTCGGCCCGATCCCTTCCCCGCTGGCGGTCGCGGACGATGGAGCCAAGCAACGGCCGGTAGTCCAATTGCTTCCCATCCCATAAGGCCGCGTCTTCACCCAGGGTTTGATGTCCTGACCAAGCCAGGTGTTCCAGCCAGATCGCCGCTTGCCCCTCAAACGTCATCTCGCCGGTAAACCCCAACATCGCCGCCACGGTGTCGAACAACCGGCCCGCCGACGTGGTCGGGAATACCCGGATTCCCTGGCGCAGCAATGCCTGGGCCCGGGCAAACCGCTCGGGAAATTGAAACGGCGCTTCCATAAACACCCGGTCGGGAGCAATTTCGGCGAGAAAACCCGCGGCGGCTTGCACGGGAACTTTGGCCGCCGCGTCGCCGCCCACCAGCGCGGCCGGACGCAAGTGTCCCACCCGCTCAAAACCGCTGGCGATGGAACCGGTGAAAAACTCGCCGCCCCATATGGTTCCGTCATCGCCGTAGCCCGTGCCGTCAAAGGCGACCCCAATCACCCGCTCATCCCAGGCACCCCGCTCGGCCAGTACGGCGGCGATGTGCGCGCGGTGATGCTGCACGGCCAGGGTGCGGCGTGCCGGCAAATCGGCCGCATGGGCGGACGAGCGATAACCCGGATGCAGGTCATGGGCGACCAGCAACTCGTCCCCAGCAATGTCATACATGGCGCGCACATCGTCGATGGCCTGGCAAAACCCCGAAAACGCGGCGAAATTGTCCAGATCGCCGAGATGCTGGCTCATCACCGCCTGACCCTTGACCACCAGCGTCACGGTATTCTTCAGATCCGCGCCCGTCGCCAGCACCGGTCCAGACGACTCGGGCATCCGCGCTACCACGGTGGGCGCATATCCGCGGGCTCGCCGCACGATCATTTTCCCCAGCGAACCGGACTGAATGACCGAGTCATCCACTCTTCTCGCCACCGGGCGCTCCCCGCACAAAAACCCGTCCGCGATGCCGGCCAGACGGGTCTCGGCCTCGTCATCTTGATAGGCGATGGGTTCGCTGGAGCGGTTGGCGCTGGTCATCACCAAGACGGCAGGCGCGTCGAAATGAAAGAGCAGGTGGTGCAACGGGGTATACGGCAGCATGACCCCCAAATTGCGGTTATCCGGCGCCACCCCGGGCAGAGGGCGGCGCGCGCGGGCCACGACAATCGGGGCGGCAACGGAGGTCAGCAACGCCTCGGCATCGCCATCCAGGACGACGACCGCGCCCGCCGCCGCCAGATCCCGCGCCATCAACGCAAAGGCCTGGTCCTTTCTGTACTTGCGGGATCGGAGCGCCGCCACCGCCGCGGGATTTCGGGCATCGCACGCCAAATGATAGCCGCCCAAGCCTTTAATCGCCAGGATGCGTCCTTGCCGCAGCAGTTGGGCCGCCATCCGCACCGCTTCGGCGTCACCGGTCACAGTCCGCTCGGGCAGCTTTAAGCGGTAATGCGGCCCGCAAGCGGGACAGGCTACCGGTTGGGCGTGAAACCGCCGATCATCCGGGTCGTGGTATTCCCGCGCGCAGTCCCCGCACAACGGCCAGGGAGCCATGGTGGTGTGCGGGCGGTCATAGGGAAGCTCCAAAATGATGGAGTAGCGGGGGCCGCAATCCGTGCAGTTGATATACGGATATAAGTAACGCCGATTATGCGGATCAAACAGTTCGGTCCGACAGGCGTCGCAGATCGCCAAGTCCGCCGAAATGCGTGCGGTCGGTCGCGCGGCGGTCTGACTCTGCCGGATGGCGAACGTTTTCAGCTGATCCGGCGTGGCCTCGCTGACGTTCATCTCGGCAATCCGTGCGGCGGGCGGGTGATTGGCCCGCAGCGCCTCCAAAAATCCGGCCGTCGCATCGGGATGGCCTTCGACATGGATTTCGACGCCAACCCCGTTGTTTAGGACCCAGCCATTAACGTGAAAGTTCCGCGCCATCCGATAGACAAAGGGACGGAACCCCACCCCTTGCACCACGCCCCGCACGTGAATGCGGTGCGCCACAATTCCCTCCGGCATATTGTCGGCCTCCCCGCCAACCGGCGGTCACACCCAGGTTTCGGGAGGTTGGCGTCAATTAGGGGTCGCCCGCCACGCAACCCCGGCCTTGCCACCCGATCTGGGTAATCTTGCCGTCTTTGACCAAAACCGGCACCGTGCGGATCGAGGTCAGGGCCGCCAACCGCGCTTTGGCAGCAGAATCGGTTTGCACATCATATTCGGTAAAGTCCGTGCCCGTCCACCAAAGGTGCTCCCGCAACTCGGCGGTATAGGGACACGACCGGGTGCCGTATAGCTCCACCATGATTGAGACCCCTTTCTGCAAACCTTCGCCGGTGACGCCTGCCCCAAGCCTGCGGCTGCCCGGTGGATTTCAATCCATCAGCAGATGCGCGGGAGCGGATCGCCCACCAACACATCGATGACGCGGCTGCTCCCGTACCGGGTGCGCGCCAGCACCGTTCGCGCCGGCTCAGCACGGATCTCGCCGATGCAGGCCGCCTCCCCTCCCCCCGGCACCGCGTGCAACGCGGCCAGCGCGCCGTCGGCCGCGTCCGCGGCCACAACCGCCAAAAACTGCCCTTCGCAGGCGATATGCAAAGGATCCAGTCCCAGCAGTTCGCAGGCTCCGCGCACCGGATCCGAAACCGGAACCGCCTCGTCGACCAACATCACCGCCAGCTTGGCGTCACGGGCCAACTCGTTAAGCGCGGTCGCCACCCCGCCCCGGGTGGGATCCCGCATCCACCGCAGATCCGGCCCGCAGGCCGCCAGCATGGCGTTCACAAATGGCCACACCGAACGCGTATCGGACCGCAAATCGGCTTCGAAATCCAAGTCGCCGCGCGCCAGCAAAATCGTAATGCCGTGATCGCCAATCGGTCCCGACAGCAAGATCTTGTCCCCGGGACGGACCGCCCCCGGCGAAAGCCGGCTGCGGCCATCAACCAATCCTATCCCGGCGCTGCTAATGTACATCCCGTCGCACTTGCCGTGTTCCACCACCTTGGTGTCGCCCCCCGCCACCAGGACACCCGCATCCCGGGCGGCGGCGGCCAGTGCAGCCACTTGCACCTCTAAAACGCTGGACGGCAGTCCCGCTTCCAGTACGAAGGTCGTTAACAAGGCCAAGGGCTTGGCGCCCGAGACGGCCAAGTCGTTCACCGTTCCGTTAACCGCCAACTCGCCGATCGACCCCCCTGGAAAAGAGAGCGGCTTCACTACAAAACTGTCCGCGGTTAAAGCCAACCGGGTGCCGTTGACATCGCAATACGCGGCATCCGCCAAGGGTGCCAGCAACTCGTTCTGCAGATAGGGCATGAATAGTCCCTCGATCAGGCGTCTGCTCGCTTTTCCGCCCGCGCCATGAGCTAGTTCTATCTGGGTGTCGCGAAATCCGACCGTCCGTGTCATCATGACTGCACCTCGCCAGTTTTCTGCGTTTTCACGCCTGCGGGACCTTAACGCCGCCGACATGGCGTCCGTCAGGGCACCGGCCGTTTCATCCCTCCGCGACTTGCCGCAGGTAAACATGCTCATAGTACGCCGCGCACGATCCTTCGGAAGAGACCATGAGCGCTCCAATGGGACGTTCCGGGGTGCACTCCCGGCCAAACACTTGGCATTGCCGGGGTTTTAATGCGCCCTTGAGGACATCTCCGCATTGCGCCGCCTTCGGGTCGGTCACGCGCAGGCCGCTGACCGCAAACCGTGTTTCCGCATCCCATTGGGCAAAGTCCGCCTGCAGTTTTAACGCCGACTGCGCAATGGCTCCGAGACCCCGCCACTCGAATTCGGGGCGGACCGCAAAGACCTCCTCCAAAGCGCGCAACGCCGCCGGATTTCCTTCCCAGGGCACCACCCGCTTGTATTGGTTTTGCACCTCGGCCCGACCCTCGTTCAGCTGCCGCAAGACCATCGCAATCGACTGCAGCAGGTCGACCGGTTCAAAGCCGGAGACCACCACCGGTTTGCCGTAATCCTGCGCCACCAGCTCATAGGGACGGCAGCCAATTACCGCCGAGACGTGGCCTGGCCCGATAAACCCGTCCAGCCGCATGTCCGGTGCATCCAGAATGGCCTGAATCGCGGGCATGACCAGCACATGGTTGCTAAAAACCGTGAAATTGCGCACCCCCAGCGCACGGGCGCGAAGCACGGTAAACGCCGTGGACGGCGCGGTGGTTTCAAAGCCGATGGCAAAAAAGACCACCTGCCGGTCCGGATTCTCCCCAGCAAGTTTTAGCGCGTCGAGCGGCGAATACACCATCCGCACATCCATCCCTCGCGCCTTGCGTTCCAAGGGACTGCCCATTTGCCCCGGAACCCGCATCATGTCCCCGAACGCCGCCATGATGACTGCGGGATCTTCCGCGATCGCCATCCCGTCGTCAATCCGGCCCATCGGCAGCACACAGACCGGGCAACCCGGGCCATGCACCAATTCAATGTTGGCGGGGAGCAGGTCGTGGAGACCAAATCGGTAGATGGCAAATGTATGGCCGCCGCACACTTCCATAATCCGGTAGATCCGGTCGGGATGGGCCAACCGGCGGATCTCGGCGGCGGTCTGTTCGATCAGGACGGGATCGCGAAATTCGTCAACGTATTTCATTTTCATGCTTCCTCCCGGGCGCGGCCAATCGCCAGACCGGCATGCACCAACAGGATATCGCCAACCTTGGCATCGGGCACAAAATCCACGATGGTCCAGGCGCGTTGCGCCAAGCGGTCTTCGACCAAGGCCTCCGACCCGTTTAAGGCAACCACCCGAACGGGTACCGCCAGGTCTTGGCAGGTGGAACAGCCATCTTGGTCCAATGTGCAAGTTCCGTAGAATCGAAGCTCCATGACGGCCTCTTCCTTTCGTCAACGGTGGGGCCAAAAGATCCTGGTCTTGTCCGGTTAGGGTCTTGACATCGCCCGCGTCTGGCGGCGGATGCACTTCGCGCGGGCGGGAGTCTTTGTTTCCGGCGCTTACGTTTCGTCAAACTGATAGCCCTCGACTTCTTGGCGGGCTTGCATCGCCTCACCCAACATCGCCAATAGCCGCAACTGCTCCTGGGCCTGTTCCTCGCTGATTTTGCTCATGGCAAAGCCCACGTGGATCAATACCCAGTCCCCCGCTTTAACCCCCTGTTCCTGCAAGAGGCCGAGGTTGACCTTGCGCCGCACACCCGAAACTTCCACGGTGGCATAATGCGGGTTCTCCTCCGGCGCATCGATTAACTGTCCCGGAATCGCCAGACACATTGATTTCCCTCCTCATTCTCCCGTGGCCGGGGACCCCTCTCATCCCGAGCGGCTGCCAGCGGCCGTCGCCACGGTCCCCGGCCTAGGGCCGCCGTCCGGTTCCGGGGCACCGCATCCGGCAGGCCGGTCATCTTTTTGGTCGTCACATCGCGCGCGGCACCCTCCACAACATGACCCGGTTGTTGCCGGAATCGGCCACCGCCAGCAAGTCGCCATGCAGACAAATGCCATAGGGCCAGCAGAGCGTGTCCGCTCTGACCGCTTGCCACTGATTTTCCCCGCTGTCGTCAAAATTGGCCTGTCCGATCACGTCCGCGGCCGGCACCCCCTCCCCCTTTGGGGGAAGATCCCGAAAGATCACGATCCGGTTGTTCGCCGTATCCGCCACCGCCAGCCTGCCGTCGGCCCAACTCGCACCGTAGGGTGAGCGCAGCGCATGCGCCCCTTGCGGCACATGCGGCAGCTCGCGGGTATCGTTGAAGGCCCGCTGCCCCAACACCAGATCGGCGGGACGGTCACGCGTCGGCAGGGGACAATAGCCCAGCACGCGGTGGTTGCCGGCGTCGGCCACGTACAAATGGTCCCGGTCGCCGGCGACGGCATGGGGCCATCGAAACGAATCGGCAGCCACGGGCTGTCCCCGGTTCTCCAGACCCGCGGTGAAATCGGCTTGTCCCAACACCAGCTGCGGCGGCTCGCCAGCTTCCGGCAGTCCGCGCCAGCCGAGGATCCGGCGGTTGCCGGTATCGGCCACATAAAACCAGTCCCCGACCGGCCCGGCGCCATAGGGCCAGTAGAAGCCGAGCGGCCCGATGGCGCCCCCCCGGTTGGGCAGCGTCTGGGCAAAATCGGGCTGCCCGACCACATAGGCCGGCGGCTCGGCGTTGACTTGCGGAACCCGTTTCCAAATCAGCAGGCGATGGTGCCAGGCGTCGGCCACATACAACCGGCCCTGGCAGACGCCGACCCCCGTCGGCAAATGCAAGAGTCCCGGACCCTCCGTTTCGAAATCCGGTTGGCCCAAGACCACGTCGGCCGGCTGATGATCGCGCGTGGGCAAGCCGTGCCAGATCAACACCCGGTGATTGCCGGAATCGGATACCACCAGCACCCGGTCGTCCAGGTACACGTGACGGGGCGCATAGCAATGGCGGCTGGTCGGCGACGCGTCCGGCAAAGCCAACCCGCCCGGCGCGGGCGCGCCCAGCCAGCGCACCGGCGAGGCTTTCAACTGGGTCGACGCAGCCATACCGAGCCCCCCTCCATCCGCACGGGAAGCGGCATCAGCCGGGCCCCCGGCTCCGTCCGGCACAATCCACTGGCCAAGTCATACCGATACCCGTGCCAGGGGCAGGTCAATTCACCATCCTCAACCAACCCTTTGTCCAGAGGCATCTCCCGGTGGGCGCAGCGGTTGCGGTAGGCCTTGACCTGGCCGTCAAGCCGAAACACCAGGGCGTCCAACTGGTCGCGTTGGATGTGATAGGGCACGGCTTCGGCCATTTCCGCAATCTCCAGCACCTGCATCCAGGCGACGGGCGGCACGTCGATGGCGGCGAGCGGAATAAAATCACCCGCTGGCGCTTCGTCGTCCTCCACCTCGATGGTGCGGACTTCCGGAACGTGCGCGCGGATGGCCTTCTCCACCCCGTTGCGCAAAGTTTGGCTGGCCATGCCGCACCCCGCGCAGGCGCCCTTCAGGCGCAACACCACCGTGCCGTTTGCAACCCCCGCCAGTTCAACCTCGCCGCCGTGCGAATGGATATACGGGCGCACTTGTTCCAAGGCCTGCAGCACGCGGGCGCGCACATCGGATTTGACGATGCCATGAATTAGAAAGAGCGTGTAGATCGCCGGGTCGCTGACACTTTGCAACAGAACCTCTTTGGCAGCGGGGTCATCGCGCATCCGTTTCACCAAGCGCATCAAGGCAAAGCGCTGCAGCGCCTCCAGGCTTTCCTTAAGCTCCAACGCCACCTCGCGCGCCGGTTGCTCCAGCCGGCCCACGGCGGCCAGCGCCTCGTCGACCTGCCGCGCCAAGGTGTCAAATTCCTCGAGCTGTTCTTCTGCCGTTGGCATAGCCCTCTCCCCTCGCATATGCGCTCCCTGGGTCTTATGGGCAAGGCCGTGGCCATGGCAAGCACCGTCGCCCGCTTGCCGCGGGGTGCGGCCCGCCTGCTGGTGCCGCGCCCGCCAGCGTTACCGGTTTGCCCTGGCCATCGAGTCGTCCCCGGTTGCGTGTTTGCGCAGCGCGATTTCCGCCAGGACCTCATCAACACCCAGCATGGCATCCCCATCACCCGCGTTTTGGAACAGGTGGCGCGCTTCGGTTAACATGCGGCCGGCGCGGGTCAGGGCACCTAAGTGCGCCAACGCGTTGCCAAAGCTCGCCAAGACCCGGGCATACCCCACGGGGTTGCTTTCGGGGTCGCGCTGCGCCAGAACCTTTTCGTAGAGATCCACCGCTTGCCACAGATTCTCTTCGGGATGAGACGACGGCAAGTGCTGCAACGCGTTGGCCAGATTCAGCGTGGCGCTGGCCCACAAGTCGGGATAGGCGTCGGGCGTGAACACGGTCAGGGCTTCGCGAAATCCCTGCACCGCGATGGCGGCTCTAAGCCGTGATTTCTCACTGTCGAGCGGCAAGGCGATATAGGTCAGCGCCAGGTTCATCTGCGCCAGCGCGTAGGACTCGGGGTCATTGTCGCGAGTCAGCCACTGCAGGGCTTGCTGGTAGCAGTGCACCGACTCCATCAGCAGGCCTCTTTGGCCGTTGGCCAGCTCTTGCCAGACTGAACCCAGCTCCACCAGCAGATACGCCCGGGCGTTGTCAAACGCCGATTCCGCCAGCAACTCAAGCGCCGTCCGATATTCCTGAACCACCTGCTCGCTGGCGCCGGCTTGCGTGCGCAGGATTCCCGCGTGCTCCGCCAACAAGCGCGCCGCAAATACCGGGGAGACCGCGCGGGCCGCCCCCACCGCCTGATCCAGATCGCGCAGGCTCTTTTGCCAGGTGCCTTGATCCAGCCAATAATGGGCGCGGGCGGCCAACAAAAAAGCGCGCACCTCGCCATCCGTGTCACCCGGCGCGGGCGGCACCGCGGTCTTAAAGCCCAGTCGCCAGGCGGACGCCTCGAGCAGTTGCGCGAGGTCCCCCTGCAGGGCGGAGTGGGCAGCGTGGTAAGACCCGTCACCGGGATTTAAGACAAACCGGTTATAGAGGCTCTCCGGACCATCCGGCAACCTCTCCGCCAGGTCTGGGCCATCGACCAGGGATTCCCGGAAAAAACCCCATTCCCCGGGAATGGCGCCGAACCGCCCGCGCATCAGGGAGGACAGCACAGCGGCCTCGGGCGGTTTTGCCGGAACCGGCAGCACGAGCAAACCGGTGACGCCGGCAAAGACGCCCAAAGGCTGAGGACGGATCATCTGCATCGTGTTTACCACCCCTCGAACATATTTCCGCGCTCCCGGTTTATCGCGCCGCGAATGATGCGCGCGGCTATTTGCGCCTTCGGTTCGGTGTAATATCTTCCCACCCGATGGACTCGCACCCCGTCGGAAAAATAGACCTTCACGGAAATTGTCCATTGGCCGTCATAAGGCTCCACGGAGATTTCCGCAAAGAGGGATTCATCGGGAAAGCCCCGCTCCTCGCCATCGCCCAACCGGATGCGAAGCGCCCCCATGCGATCATCCCAGCAGGCTTCGGCCCGGTTGGCACCCATAGCGGACGGGAGCGGGTGGGCGATGTCGAGACTCCACCCGCCCGCGGCCGAAAGTCTTCGCAATCGGACGGCGTCCGCATCCGACTCGCCGGCGGGGAATATCCGGAGTTCCCCGGGTGTCACTTCCGCCCGCGCCGTTCCGCCCGGGAGATATTGCCAGATTGCCGCGGGAAACCTCAGTTGCCCGGTCTCGGTCCACTCAACTTTCATGGGGCGTGGGCATCGCCGGTTGGTAACGCTGCCGCAGAATGCCAACCAGACGCTCTAAAGTCGCCGCCACCGAGGGCGACAAGTCGAGTCCGGGCTCGACTTGTCCGGCTTCGACCAGGAACACCGTCACCTTGCGCGGAAACCGGTCCTTTAGGAGCCATCTGGCAAAGGCCAGCGCCTGGTCCCAACGGAAAGCGTGCAGATTGGCGCCGGTGAGAGGGGGAATCTCCACCTCTTCACCCGGTACCTCGTACAGCGTTCCCGGCGCGGCGCCGGTCCGGCAGGCATCGACCAGCACCACTTCGGACGCGCCGTCCATTTGAAACGCGACATCCATTCCGGCCGTGCCGCCGTCGACCAGGCGCACATGCGGAGGAACCCCCGCGTCCCACATGCGGCGGACCAGCCGGGGGCCCGCCGCATCATCTCCTCGCAACAGATTTCCGCAGCCGATGATGCAGATCATCGGGTCGCTCAACATGAGGCGCTGCCCACCTGAAACCGCGAGAGTTCCGCTTCCGTCTTGGCATCGTACACGTGCACCGTGCAGACCAGGCACGAATCATAGCTCTGAGCGATATGGGCCAGCTCGACCGGGTCTGCCGGATCCGCCACCGGGCTTCCGATCATGGCCTTCTCGATGGGACCCAGCGTGTTGTTGCGGTCGCGCGGGCCAATGTTCCACGCCGTCGGCGTCACCACCTGATAATTTTCAATCTTGCCGTCTTTAAGCACAATCCAGTCGGCCAAAGCGCCGCGGGCGGCCTCCGTCGCCCCAAAACCGCGACCTTCGCGGAGTTCTTTCGGCTTAATGTAAAACGGCTCGTGCAAGTTAACCTGCGACAGCCACTCACGCACCCGGGCAACGTACTTGACGCCTTCGTGGGCCCGCGCCAAGACCCGCGTCATCACGTTGGGCCCAAGTTGCTTGATAACATTCAACATTAACGGATCATAGTCTTGCCAAGGTTCGGCGCCCGGGCGCCCGGCCATCACCTGCCGCGCCAAAGGCCCGGTTTCCAAGGGCACTTCGCCCACTCCGGGTATGCCGTAGCGCGGCGCTTTGGCCCAGGTGTACTTGCCGAGCAGACGCCCTTCCTCCGGATCGATGGGTTCCGTGACCCCCTCGAAGGGATGCAGCGAGCCGGTGCCGCGATAGAAGGAATGCGTGTGATCCTCCCGGATGCGGGCCTGATCGAAGTCGTGATAGGTCTCGCCGTCGTAGACGCCCGAGCGGCTGATAAGCGCCGCGTTGCGTCCTTCAATGGTGGGATGCCGGTATTTCTCCGGATGGAAAAAGGTGCCGGTGGCCAAAAACCGGCCGGGTCCGGCGCCGTATTTGTCGAGGCCGGCCTCCAGGCTAAAGCGCAGGAAGAGACCCAGGTCGGAGTTCTCGTGCGATGAACTTTCCTCCAGCCAGCCCAAGACATCGTCCCAGGTCTGGTTTTGCAACCACCGCTCCACCGAGCAGCCCAGCCAGACCTTTTCCATCCAGTTGTGTTGAAAATGGTCCAAAATGGCGATGGAACGGGTAATATCGGACAGCGTCGGTGCGCTCATCACCCCGCCGGGCACCATGAAGCTGGAATGGGGCCACTGCCCGCCGAAAATCGCGTAGATTTCTACCGGCTTATTCGACAGGGTCACCCCCACCTCGTAACTCTCGCCCACAAACGGCGCCCATCTTCGCACCACTTCATCATAATAGGGGCTCTTGGCATACTTTTGATGGGTGAAGCCAATCGCGAACAGCGCGTAAAACCAGCGCGGAACACTTTGAATGGTCTCGCAGGCCTGTGCGATGTTTCGCACAATGGTGGCATTCGGCGGCACTTCCGTTTGCCAGGCGGTATCGAGCGCATAGACCGATTTGTATAAGTGGCTCCCGCCGCAAATGCCGCAGATGCGCGGCGTGACAATCAGCCCGGCTTGAGGATCTTTGCCTTTTAAAATGATTTCGAATCCCCGAAACATGCTGGCTTCCGTCCAGGCATCTACCACCACCCCGTCCTCAACATGCACCTTAACATCCAGATCGCCTTCGACTCGGCCTAGCGCGTGGACGTCAATCTCCATTTTCTTGCCCATTTGCTTTGTTTCCGAATTCATCTCCTCGCCCCTCCTTTACCGTCTCTGTTCCGGTGGTGGGTTG
Organism: Bacillota bacterium; assembly: GCA_021797825.1. Taxonomy (GTDB): domain Bacteria; phylum Bacillota; class Sulfobacillia; order Sulfobacillales; family Sulfobacillaceae; genus JAJZZA01. The sequence goes on from JAJZZA010000018.1 coordinate 13,800, forward strand.
CCCCGTGCGGCCCGGCTGACCCCAAAACCCAGGCATCACCCCGCACGTCCGCGTGTCTTTCGCACGGACAGCCGTTTACCCGTAATCACGCCGATCAGGGCATTGCAGCCCCGGTCCTCTCCGGTTCTTCGCCCGAGCCGCCGCCCCGCCCGCTGGCCCGGCCATCGCCGTCTATCGCAACCGCTGCTAGACCACAAACATGTCTTCCTTGGCCCATTTGGGAGCAGCCATCCGCGCCACCGTGGCATGCATGGCGTAGGTGACGGGGTCTGTGCCCAAGGGCAGTTCCTTGGGCAACGCCCCCAAGACTTTCTGCGTCTTAAAGACTGTGCCGGGCATCAAATCAAAGAAGGGGAATTGCGGTTCCGTACACCCCAAGCACGGCATCCCCGCGCGGGTCTTGGATGATTGCCGGTTCCAGAGAATGCGGTTGCACGGCGAATGTGTCATCGGCCCGCGGCAACCCTGTTCGTAAAAGAGACACCCCTTGCGGGTGCCTTGCCCGAATTCCTCCACCGGTTCTTTCCACTCGTGGTATTGCACGCGTGTGCACCCGGTCTGGGTAAATGTCGAAAAGAAGGTCTGGGGCCGCTGCAGTTCGTCCAACGCAATGTCGTCGGCGCGCCCGGACGCCACCGCCACCAATACCTGCGAAATCCAATCGGGGTGGGAGGGACAGCCCGGCACATTGATGACCGGCAATCCCGCCTTGGAACGGAAATCCGGTCCCAGAAAACCGCTGCGTTCCCCCTTTAGGAATTGCAGTCCGCGCGACTCGCTGGGATTGGGCGCATTGGCGGGAATCCCGCCCCAACAGGCGCAATCGCCAAACGCCACCACAAATTGGGCGGCGTGCGCCATGTCCCACACCCAGTCCTTCATGGGCCGGCCCATGAACATGTCGTAGCGGCCGGTGCCGTTCGGGCCCATGATGACCGTGCCTTCCAGCACAAAGATATCGATTGGCGGGGTTCCGTTTAACGCGCCTTCCAAAACCCGGCGCGCCCCTTCCCCGAATTCCATCGAAATGGAATGATGATACAAGACGTCGATCCCGAAATCCGTGACCAAGTCACAGACCGTCGGCTCTTCCGCATTCAAAAATGACTGGGTGTTCCCATTGCATGCGCCTCCGTGCAGCCACATTACCGTTGCCATCGTTGCCTCCCTTCTCTTCTCCCGCCCATCCGCATTCGTTTAACCGTTTTCTCTTAACCATCGGCTTTTTTTGGTAACTTATCACAGTATTAGTATCGTCGGAGTTATCTGTCAAGTCTTTAATTTCACACGATACCCACCGTGGTATCGCGTCAAGATATGTCCCAAAATACGCGCTTGGATACCGCAATATCCGTATTTTTTTCTGTGCGATATGACAAAATCCATCGTTTCTATTAGCACACTGTACACCGCGCCCCAACCGTCCGCCAACCGGAACCCCCGGGGCCGCCGGTTCCGACGCTCCGGCGGGACGGCCCGCGCCCGCCAGGCGATACCCACCGGCACCCGCCTCGTCCGGATTCCGGCATAAATCCCATCGTTGACCAACGCGTTCGCTTTCCCTTATGATTACTGAAAGCACACAATTGGCACAATATTAACGCATATTCTGTTAGGGGGGATGGATATGGCCGTCGCAACTGCCCGGGCGGACGAACTGGGTCTGGAAGAAAAATTGGTCGATCCGCAAACGGTTGCAGGCATGGTCCGGCTCATGGACCGCTTGGAGGAGATCAATGTGCTGCTCGATGCGGTGGTCAGCGTCGTGCGGCGCAGCCCCGAAATTGCGGACTCGATCAATGGCATTGTCGAAATGCTGCGGGCCAACGCTAAGGAAAACCAAGGCACGCTGACCGACGCCTACTCGAAAGTCTCTTCGCTGCTCAACACCGAAACCGCGCTGGACACCCTTATCATCGGCAGCAAAGTCATCCGGGCGATGTCGCAGGCGTGGAACGACGTCTCCCAAGCTCCGCCCCAACGGGTAGGCGTGATGGGATTTGTGCGCGCCTTGGGCGATCCCGCGGTGCAGCCTGCGCTGGGCTACCTATTGGCCTATGCCAAACGTTTCGCCGAGGAATTCGGCCACAGTGCATGAGTTGTCCGTTGCCCACAGTTTGGTGGAGATGGCCTTAGACGAGATGGAGCGTGTGCCCGAGAGCCGGATTATTGCGCTTCACCTCCGCATCGGGGCGTTGTCCGGGTTGGTCACCGATGCGTTGCTGTTCGCGTGGGACGTCGTCAGCGAAGGCACCAAACTGCAAGGCGCTGCGCTTAAGATCGAAGACGTGCCGGTCGTGATTTTTTGTCCAGTCTGCCAGCAGGAGCAAACCTTGCCGGGCCATCAAATCTTTCGGTGCCCGCGCTGCAACGCGAAAAGCGCGGATATTCGGCGGGGACGGGAACTTGAACTCGTCGCGTTGGAGGTCAGTTAAAATGGAACCTCGCATTGTGCAGGTGCAGGAAAACGTGTTGCGCAAGAATGACCGCCTGGCGCGGCAACTGCGCGAGCGTTTTCGAACGTCCGGCGTTTTTGTGATTAACGTCGTATCAAGTCCCGGCGCGGGCAAGACGACGCTGCTTCGGGAAACCTTGTTGCAACTGAAATCCCGTTATCGGGTAGCCGCCGTCGTCGGGGACTTGGCAACCGCAAACGATGCCCGCCGGCTGGCGGAAAGCGGTGTCCCGGTTCGACAGATTACCACCGGCACCACTTGCCATCTTGATGCGGTCATGATCGAGAAATCCCTGGCCGGGTGGGATCTCAAAAACCTCGACTTTCTCTTCATCGAGAATGTGGGAAACCTGGTGTGCCCCGCCAGTTATGACCTGGGGGAAGATCTGCGGGTGGTGCTGTTTTCGGTGACCGAGGGCGAAGACAAACCGGCGAAGTATCCCACCTTGGTCAGCACCTCCGACCTGGCCCTGGTGACCAAGGTGGATTTGTCGGACGCGGTCGGCTTCGATGGCGTGGCGTTTGCCGAGGCCATCGAAAACGTTCGGCCCGACATCAGGGTCATCGCGGTGTCGGCGCGAAGCGGCGTCGGCCTCGATGCCTGGCTTAGGGCGCTGGGCACCGCCCGCGCCGCCCGCGAGTCCCGCCCCGCCGGCAACGCGGCCGCGCCTCCCGGCCAGGAGGCTTAAGGGCGGCTTTAAAACAACCGAAAGCAGAAGGAGGTCTGATCGCGATGTGTGAGGCCAACGAGTCGCTGCGGGAAGTGGATAGGGTTTTGTCGCACACGGCCGAATATCTTGGACTGGTTGGAAGACAATTAAGCGAATGGGAAATGGTGATTGCGGCCGCTGGCGTGGAGTCTTCCGCCGCCGGGCGGGTCGCCAGCGCGATTAAGGCGCTGGACCAGGCCCGGCAGGAGATCTTCGCGGCGTCTCGCGACATGGTGGGGGAGACCATCACTATTGTCGACATGACTCCGGCTCCTGGCGAGACCGCGGACAAATCTGGGGCTCACCCGCAATCCCCTCACCACCACCATCCCCATCACCACGCGCATTCCCCTTTAGCCTAAGCGACCGCGCCGGCCCCCCTGACCTTCGCGATGGCGCGACCCGCACGCAGGGTCTGGGTGCGGACGGGGTGTCATGGAGTGTTTTGGTCCGCGTTGGCAAGAGGATGCCCCCGTCACTGAGATTGACCACACCCTGGACGATCGATCGTTCGCAGGTCGTGCCAGGTCAGTTGGGCAATACGCCAGACGGCGCGGGTCCGAGGGGACGGGGAATCCGTAGGGGGAAAACTCCGAGGAGTTTGGCCAAGAGATCCGTTTGGGCTGGGTCGGGTCGAAGGCCCGAAGTTCATCGAGATGAAGCAGGCTCTTTGACCGTTTAAACGCGCATTGTCAGCTAAAGAACTGACGCGGGGCCCTCCCCTGCACAAAGATATTGGGCTTGGACCGACTTCTTGCGCAAGCAAGTCCCGTGGGGTTTCGGTGAAGACCCTGGCCAGGCCTCTCACCGAAATCGAGCCCGATCAGGAAATAAAGCTTTGCAAAACCCGGTCGATGATCCTGGACCTGATCCGGACGACTGCCGCGAAGTCCTCCTGCCTCGAGAGACACCCGCCAGGGTGCAGAAGGCTTCATAAGACTGCGGGGTCGACCGACGGATGGGAAGCTTACACACGGTGGCCGCCCCGTCTTGCGGGCACCACTGGCACCGATGCCGTCGCACACCTCAGGTTCTAATGAGGGAATGTGACCCATACCCCCACCCGCCGCTTGGTATAGGGCTTTGGAACCTTCTTGTGACAAGCGGTCCCCTTCCGCCTGCACCCGGATGAGTGCGCCGCCTCTGAAAGGCTACGTTTCGAAAAACTCCCCTAGCCGGCAGACGAAGCCGGGCAGGACGGGATCCGCCACGGACGCGTCGGGGTCGGTGAGCATCACCGGCTCCGTATCCGGCCGGTACTGGGTCAGGGTGCGCTCGGCCGGATCGAGAACCCAGACGGAAGGGATGCCGGCTGCTAGATACTGCGTTACCTTGCGTTGCAGGTCGGGCTCCGCGGCATCGTACACTTCTACCGCCAAATCGGGAAGGACGTCCAAAAAACCGGTGGCACCCTGCATCGGCGCCACCTTCGCATTGGAGAAGAACGCGACGTCGATCCCGCGCAAGGTCTCCGGGTTGCGTTGGAGGTATACCCCGACCTCGCCCCCGTCCACTTCCCCCAAGGCGTGTTGGGCAACGAAGGCTTTGAGCAGGAAACCAACCTGGATCAGGACGTTGCTATGCCTTCTTCCCGCCGGAGCCATGATAATCAACGCCCCTTCATCGATTTCATAGCGCCCACCGTCGGGAAGCCGACCCAGTTCATCATCGGTCCAGGGCTTGCGGATTGTCGTCGGCATGGCGGGCACCTCTTTCCACATTAGAGCGCTTCTGCGACCAGAATAACACAGGCACCTGACCCGGCACGGACCGGAGAGGCGGGGGGCGGGCGTCTTGGGTGTTCCCCGGGGTCTGAAGGAGGTACCCGCGCACGGGCGTTAACGTTTGAAGAATATCCGCTATCGTAAAGATGTTGGCCCTCTCCTCACGAAGTGAAACGATCACCAATGCCGGCGGTCAGGGAGCTGGCCCCAGGAGAAGCGGGTCAATGCAGAGGTCGCCGCATCGACTGTACAATGGGCGTCCTCTTGCCTGTTTGCCGAAAGGATGGCAAGACGCCGCGTGACGCCAGGGGGCCAGCACGCGTCGACGCGCGGTCAAATCGGCAGAAGGGCTCCTCCGCTTCATTGTGGCGTATTCGGGGAATGGCTGGTCCTTTTGAACGCCCGCCGCCCAGCCGCATTGGCTTTTGGGATGTGCCGGACGTCGCAATCCTGAAACGTGCGCACCTCGCGCCCGCGTGGCCGGACATCTCCTGGAGCGGTGGGTTGGCGCGCCAGCCATCGGCACCGCCATTACGAGCCGATTCCGCCTGGTTCTCACCCGGCGCGGACCACAGCACGCCATCAAAGACCGAGTAAACGAGCCTTCCAGTACGATCAGACGCCTTAGGTCGTTAGCGCCCTGGGAGTCATATCCGGCGTCCCGCGGGCAGGCCCAGCCAGACCCTAAGCGGCCTCTTCCCCGCCAAGGGCCCGATCTCCAGAGATGCCGCCAACCGCGGGGCCACGCCCAGGCCTATCCCGAGCGCAGCAAATCCTTGATGGCCACGCGAATCTGCTCCGCGTCCAAAGCCTCATCGCTAATCGAGACCATGCACTCGGCCACGCTGCAGGCGCTGACGATGCGGGCCACCTGCTTAATCGCGCCTTCTACCGCCGACACCTGGGTCAGCACGGACTGGCACGGCTCAGCGCGTTGCACCATGCCTTCCACCCCCCGCACCTGGCCTTCGATGCGGCGAAGCCGCCGAATCATGTCGTCCACGTCCCAAAATACCGGGCGGGGCATTGCGGTAGGATTTTTCAATGATTTCGGCCTCGCTTTCTTTTTTGCTGCAGACAACATGCCCGGTTGCCAGCCGCCTTCACCATCTCACAGCCTCCTTTTGGTCAGCCCCGGCGGATAGCGGTCAATCCCCGGCTTGGTCCTCTCCCGGCTTGGAGGCTCGCCCTACCGTAAATGCCTTCCCGTCCGGATCGCCCCCGTCGCTTCGTGGTGCGGAGCACACCCTGGCCAAGGCCGGCTGGCAGTGCGGACATCGGTCCGCCCGTCCGTGACGGGCGCGGATGGCGCCGATCGCTGTTCGTCACCGTGGTCGCCGTGCCCGGCCCACAACGCGATGCCCGGGTCCCGCTGGCGACTTCGCCCGCCTGCCCAGCCATCCCCAACCGTGCTGGCCGCGTGCTGGTCAGGCTATCGCGGGACCCGCCGCTCTGCCGCCTAGATAAAGAGACTGATCTTGGCGTCGCGGGCAAAATCCAAAAACGTGGCCGCGCCCACCACGTCTTCCACCTCCGGCAACAGGTCTTCGCGCTTGACCCCGAGGACATCCATGGACATTTGGCAGCCCACCAGGTGCACGCCCATTTCCTTCGCTGTGGCCACAAACTCGCGAATGGTCATCACGTTGGACTTGGCAAACTGTCCTTTCATCATATTCGACACCACGCGCGTCCCCCCGGGCACCGCGCCCACCACCTTGGCCATGGCCGGAACTCCCGGATTGGCGGCGACCGATACCTCCAAATTGTCAACCTTGTGCCGGTTGATGATGTCTAACCCCCAAAACGTGAAAAACAGCATGCACTCCATATCCATCGCCGCCGCCGCGGTCGCCAATATAAACGGCGGGTAGGCCATGTCCAAGGTGCCTTTGGAAATCACAATCGCCATGCGATCCTGCATCTTCAGCACTCCTTTGCAAAATGTGTGGAGCCCATTTCCGTCGACCGGCACGCCGTCAACCTGTTGGTCGCCTCATCCCAACCCTTTTCCCGGTCATCTCCGCCTGCCGATGCAGCAAGATATGACCCCCGGTGCCCGCCTGAACCGGTCCCAACCGTTTTCGCCGGGTGTCCATCGCCGTCGCCGGGACCATCAGGCCCGCGCGGTCCCCGGTCGCCCCCCGGCCACGCCGGGACACGCAGGCACCGCCCTTAGGCACGCTTTTGGGCGGCAAAACGCTCGAGAAAACCGACCGCGGTTTTGCGATCAATGGTCCCCACATGCACGACCTGATTGTTGACGATGGTGCTGGGGACGCTGCGGATATAGAGCTTGACGGCCAGCTCGCGCCCCTCCAGAGTGCCCACGTCCACTTCACGCACCGAAAAATCGTACGTTTTGGTCAGGTCCTGCCATTGCCTGATGGTAGCCGGACACGTGGCGCACCATTGCGATGTCGCCACCAGCACTTCGAGCATCAGGTTTCCCCCTAACTGCACCGCATGCACTGAATCTTTTCCGCCTGAATCTTTTCGCGATATTGTCGAATGGCTTCCGGGCCGGTCACCAGATGATCCCACGACTGGCCGGGATCGGGCTCCAAACGGACCACCCAGGCCGTGCCGTAGGGATCGATGTTGAGCAGCGCCGGCTCGTCGCGCAGGCGCGCGTTCGATTCCAACACCACTCCGTCCAACGGGCTCACCAGCGGACCGGCCCATTTGCCGCTTTCCAGCGAGCCGAGCGAACGGCCTTTTTCGACGCGGGTTCCCGGCTTCTTGGGACGCACGAAGAGAATGCGCCCGGCCAAGGTTTGAGCGGGGTCGGTCATGCCAACCCACACCACCGCCCCGTCGGGGCGGGCCCAAACGTTGTTGGTCAAATCATAATACAAGTGCTCGGGAACGTCGCATCCCTGAATCTCGGCCATACCGGCCCCCCCCTGCTGCAATCCTTTTCAGCCCCACTCCGGTTCGCCCTGGTTTTAGACCAGGGCGGGCTTCGGCGCGGCCTGCAAGAGACGCCGGATGACGTCGAACGAACCCGATTCCATGTCCTTTAAATACGCCGCCTCGGGCGAGTGCCCGAACGCGACGGCCACCAGCTGGGTGTAGTAGACCACCGGCAGTCTGGCGCCTTCGCCCGCCGCCTTGATGGCGCGGGGCTGCAGCGCATCGAGCCCGCCGGCGCATTTGGGACACATCAAGGCCAGCACATCGGCTCCCGCCTCTTTGGCCTGGCTCAGGATGCGTCCGGTCAGTTTGCCGGCGGTGCGCTCGTCCGAGAGGAGGTTTTTCCCCCCGCAGCAGGTGGTTTCCGCCGGATGCGCGACGACCGCCGCCCCCAACGCGCGCAACACGTCGTGCATGAAATGCGGCCGTTCGGGGTCCTCCCCCGCCACTTGGATGGAGCTGACCATGGCCCCCGGACGGTGATACAAGCAGCCGTAATAGGGCGCGACGCGAAGACCCGTCAAGGGGCGTCTAACCCGCTGCGCTATCTTGTCCAGACCGACCACGGTGACCAGGTACTCCAAGGTGTTGCGTACCGACGGGGTCTCGGTAATCCCGGGCTCTCCCGCCGCCTCCAGCATGCGGTTGATTTCGGTCCCGACGGATTCGTTGCGGCTCCAGGCGTAGGCCGTGCGGGACAGTTCGTGATAGCACACGTTGCACGACACCATCACTTCGGTTTGCCCCTGCTGCAGCAGATGCCCCAGGTTGCGCCCCGGCAGATAGTGGCTTTTTAATCCCTCTCCCTTTAACTCCCCCACGCCGCAACAGGCGTAATCCTCAACCTCGACCAGGTTAAGACCCAAGTCGCCGGCCACCAGGCGGGTGCTGACATCGTACGCGCGGTCGATGGTTTTCAACGAACATCCGGGGAAATATGCTGTCTCGTGGCTCATGTTTTCGCCTCGCCTCCTTAACCCCTACGCTTCGGATCCCAACACCTGACGGTTCTTGCGCCAGCGGTGGGGGCGCCCCATCCGCAGCGTCTTCAAGACCCTCCCGTCGCCCACCATCTTCAGCGCGGTTTTTTTCATCTCCGGAGCAAACAGCTCGTTTTGCCGCCCCAAGGCGCGTAGGAAAGTCGTTTGCAACAGCGGTAAATTGAGCCGTCCCCGGCTGATCAAGTGGTTCCGGTAGACTTGGTGGTTGACGTGAAAGGCGCGGTCCATGCGCTCCGGCACCACCGTCCGCAGCCATTGCCCGATGGTTTCAATCACCTCGGCGGTGTTGACCTCTTTGGGGCAGTGGTGCGTACAAATGTAGCAGCCGACGCAGCGCCACACCACGTCCGCCTGATTCTTCAGCTCTTCGGTCCTGCCGGTTCGCACCCAATAAATAAATTGGCGGGGATTAAAGCCCTCGACTTCATGGGCCACCGTGCACCCGGCCGTGCACATGCCGCACTGAATGCAATTGTCGATGCTGGTTGCCACCAGGTTTTGGCGCACCGTGTCCCAGGCATCCAGATCCCGGTCGGCGTGGACCCGGCTTTTCAGCATGGTGTTCCAGCGTCCCGAGACATCGATGCCGTCCATGACCAGATTTTCGTGCTCCAAAATGTGGTCGTCCTGCACCAGGGACCGCTCTATGATTCCGGCACCCTTGGGCATTGGCGTCTACCTCCTTAATAACAGCTGGGGTCACGGTCACCCGAGATTGTCGACGGGGATCCCGGTGGGAACCGCTTCGGGCGGAATCGGAATTCCCAGCAGGTGGGCCATCACCCCAAGCACCGTGGGAATGGTGGAAAAAATGGATTTGGAGGTGGTGAAGTACATCTTGTAAAGATAGTCCGAATACAGGTACGCCAACACCACATCCAGCGAAAACGCGCCGAACTTGGCCAAACCGCGGTCTTTCAACACGCCTTCCAGCGCCTTCAGGCGCATGCCTAATTCCTGGTAGTTGGCCCCAAACGCATAAAAGCGGTCCTGGCCGTTTAGCCCCGGCTGATTGCTGAACTCCATCAGATACGGCAAGGCCCCGGTTCCCGTCTTCCACGAGAAAATCCACTTGCTCATCACGGGATAATGGCGCGGGGAGTGCAGGTGCAAAAACTCCAGGGCCAGCTCGTAGGCGCTGCCGTGCGTGAGCATGGGCAGGCTCCGCGCAAACGCCTCGAGCCGGTCCTCGACCGGGTCGTCGCTCTTAACCAAGGCGACCAGGTAGACCTTAAGCCGCGAGAGCCCGCCTTCGCGTTCCACCAGCGGCAGCGAGCGCCGGCCGCTCCCCAGCAGCTGCAGGGCGTCACGCCACTCGCTCTCCGGCGTCCACGCCATTTCCCGCAGACTGGTCAGCGCCCGAAGCCGCTGGTTGGCGTGGATAAGCCGGGACACCAAATCGTCGACCGGAATCCCCGCCAGATTGGTTTGCACCATTTCCCACACGCCATCCATCCGGTCATCAGTCAGGCGGCGGGTGAAATCTTCGACCTCGTTCATACCGTCACCTTGCTATCGAGATAGCGGAGCACGGCCATCGCAGCCACCTCACCCTCCATGACGGAATCTTCGATGGTTTTCGGCCCGCTGGCGGCGCCCGCCACAAACACGCCGGGATGACTGGTCACCGACGCGTTTTCCATCGGGCGCGTCTGCTGAAAGAAGCCGTGCGGCTCCCGCTCGATTCCGAACTGGGCGGCCAGCTCCGCCGTCGCCTCGCCCGGTTCCATCCCCGCCGCCAGCACCACCAGGTCAAACTCCCATTCGAACGGCCCTCTGACCAGGGTGTCCTCGCCCTTTAACACCGGCCGCCCGTCGCGCTGGGTGATTTCCGCCACGCGGCCCTTGACGTAGACCACGCCGGCGTCTTCTTGCGCCCGCCAATAGAGTTCGTCTTCCCACAGGCCGTAGGTCCGCACATCCATGTAAAACATCACGAGCCGCGCCCCCGGCAGCTGTTCGCGCACTTCAATGCCCTGTTTGGCCGACACCGCGCAGCAGACCCGGGAACAATAGGTGTTGCCGACTTGGCGGTCGCGCGAACCCACGCAGTAGATAAAGGCGACGGACTTCGGCACCTCACCGGTGGACGGCCGCGTGACCGGACCCGACGCCATCATTTCCTCCAACTCGGCGCCGGTAATCACGTCGGGAAACAATCCGTAGCCGTACTTGGTGTCCCGGCGCGGGTCAAAATGCGTAAACCCGGTGGCAAGCACCACCGCCCGCACGGATTCGACTCCCGTCTCGCGACCCAAAATCTCCACCTGAAATCCGTCGTCGGTTTCCTCAACCTGTCCGATGCGCGAGCCGGTGCGGATGTGGATACGGGGGTTTTCCGCCACCGCGCTCACCATCCGGTCCAGCACCGCCGGCCCGCTGTCAAAATGGGGCATTAACACTTGATACCGGTGACGGGCGACGGCCCCGCCCAGATAGGATTCCTGCTCTACCAAGGTCACCTCTAGCCCAAATCGGGCTAGCGATTCGGCGGCCCGTAATCCCGCTGGCCCTCCCCCGACAACCATGACGTTGGTCATCGCTATGCCTCCCTGCCTTGATTTTCCACCGCTTGCTTGCACACCCGCCTGCTTCTCGCCTTCGCCTAGACCATCGGCAGCGGATAGAGCTGGTCGGGCGCCTTGCCCGCCTTCAGTTCCTCCAAATAGCTCTCGTACTGCTGTTTGGAAGTCCGCCAGTCGATGCCGATTTTGTCCAGCAGCTTCTCCCAGCCGGCGGTGTGCCACTGCAACTGCGCCACTTTGTACGGATCGGCGCCAGCCAGCAACGCGGCGAACTGAACGTCGGCCATGACCGGGAGCTCGTAATCGTACCCGTGCGCCTTGCCGATCCATTGATTCTTGTCGAGCGTGGTGGTGCAGCCGGTATCTTGCGTGATGGCCACGTCCGATTGGGCTTCCTCGACCATCACCTTGATCTTTCTTTCCAGCGAAAAGGATCGGGAGAACTCGCGCTCGGTCAGGATATGGCGGAATCCGAAGCCGCAGCAATCGTACCACGTCGAATAATCACGGACTTGCGCGCCGAGTTCGAGCAGAATGGCGGTGGTCGGCGCCGGCCGTTCGCCGCCATAGATGCTGCCGTCGTAAATGACATCCTCGGGGATCATCTTCCAGACGTGGCAGGCGGGATGCACGGTCGCCACCACATGCGACACGTCATAGATTTTCATCGCCGCCACCTCCTTGCGGAGAACATGCAGCCACTCGCTGTAATGGACGATTTCCTCCGGAATAACCAAATCCCGCCCGACCTTGTTCATGATGCGGCGCACTTCGTCGCGCAGTTCCTGATGCTCGACCAGCAAGTTCCGGATTTCCTTGTAGTTGCCGAACGAGGTGCCGCAGTGGATTAAGGGGTAATAGCCGGTCTCATAGGCCCGGTGCCAATTTCTGACCGCCACCGCCGCCAGCGCGACGAGATTGGAGGTGCCCGAGCCATGGTAGTTCCAGGCGGTGCAGCTGGTTTGGTGGGTTTCATCGAGATACTCTAATCCGAGACGGTTCATAAACCACATGATGCTGGTGGGATAGCCGGGAATGTTGCCGCATTGCCCGCAGGACTTGTGATGCCAGAGCTTGTTGGTCGGGATGCGCTTGCTGCGGCCCAACAGCGTCTCCACCGTGATCGGCCGGTTTTCCTCGGTCATGTGGATGACCGTGACCTCGCCCTTTTCCTCCAATTCTTTGAGGTGTTCGCGCGGATCCTCCGGGTTTTGATGCTGAATCGCCCGTTTGTCCACTTTGGTGGTCACAAAGTCCCAGCCTGTTGTCTTAAGTTCGGTAGGCATCGTATCCTCTCCTTCTTTACCGGACTGTGGGATGCTCAGCGTGCACGAGCCTCTTCGACCGACTCGCGCAGTTCTTCCACCATATCGGCCACCACCTCATAGAGGTTGGGGTCGATCTGTTCGATCAAGCGGAACACGCCGGTCTCCTCGTAAATGGTGTAAAGCTCGTAGGATGTCTCCGGCGACACCCGCCACGCCGAATTGGTCACCTGCAAGGTATAGACCGGGATGGCCTGGCGCTTTATCGCCAGGTCCGTCGAACTCCAAGGAATTTTGGGTCCCCAGTCGGGAAAGAAGTCCGGCTGGATCATATCCGGCGTCAATTGGTTGCCAATCGACAAAACCTTCAGCAGCACCCGCCCATAGGGCTTTAACAAACGATGGACGGCTTCCATGCCGCGCCATACGGCGACCTCCCGCATAATCATGACGAGACCGCCCGGCGAATTATGCAAAGGACAACGCATCGCGCAGGTGTAGCACTGGGCGCACGCCCAGATGTATTCGTCCATCATGCCCTTGACCGCCTCGGCGTCGCCCGACAGCAGGGTTTGCACGACAATGCGCGGCGAGTAGTCAAAAAACCGGTGGGACGGGCACGATCCGCTGCATACCCCGCAATTCAGGCAGCCGTGGATGGCTTCGTGATAGCGCACGTCGCTTTGGATGGCGTGCAACAGACTTTCGGCATCTTGGATGCCGACTTCGTCAGGGTCGAGCTTCAAATGCGTTTCGGTCGGGTTCATGACACTCTCCCTCCACCACGTTCAACTCAAATACACCACCCGGTCGGCCGCCAAAATCTCTTCATGCAGGTCGGCCGCTCCTATCCACTCCAACGGCCACGGGCCATCCTCTAGGGGATCAAGGCGCACCATGGGCAAACTAAGACGGCAGCCCAGCAGCTGAACACCCCGTGCGACCGCCATATCAATGAAGTCGGCCAGCGTCTTGCCGCTTTGGTCCAACGCGTTGACCTGCCGGGCAAAACCCTCCTCAAAAATTGAAAGCCCGGTCTGGGTAAATGCAATGGCGGCCTCATGGTCCATCGAACGCGCGGTGGTGGCGAGAAAAAACACCGTAAAGCAGCGTTCGGGATTTTCGCGCCCTCGGGTTTGAACGTAAAGAAATTTTGCCACCGTTGCCTCCTGTCCAATACCCTTCCCCGCAGGGTATTAAACAACCCATCCCAAAAAACCGACTTCTTACTAAACTCTGTAAGTTCATAAGTTACTATAAAATTCACCCTGGGGACAACATAGGGCCATTTGGTCCCATAAGGGATGGGCCATTCGGCCCTGTCGGGGCCGTCCGTTTTCCCAAAAAATTTTGACATAAACCTTTTGGGGGTTAGCTTATGGCCATTGTATCGAACTGCAATGTCCCCGAGGACCTATTTTATTGGGTGGAAAAGCATGTCTGGGCACGCGTGGCCGGCGATCTGATTGAGGTCGGAATCACCGACGCAGCCCAAACCCTGGCCGGTAAGGTATTGGTTTGCCGGATCAAAAAACCGGGCAGGGCGCTTAAGCGGGGCAGCAGCGGGGCAAGTTTGGAGTCCGGCAAGTGGGTCGGCGGGGTCAGCACCCCCGTATCGGGCATCTTGGAGGAAACAAACGGGGAAGCCGAAAGTTCCCCGGAAATCTTAAACCAGGCGCCCTATCAAAGCTGGTTGTTTCGGATCCGGCCCGACAACTGGGACCAGGATAAAGCGCTATTGGTAACCGGTCAGGCGGCGGTCGACGCCTACCGCGAGAAGATTGCGGCGGATAACATCCCCTGCCAGGGGAAGACCTGAGACGTGCCGCTAGAGTCGTCAACTCTGGCGGCCGCTTTCACCTGGTCGTCGGCCACGCCGCCCGGGCGCGGTCGCCGATCGGCGCTCATCCCCCGCGAAAGACAAAGACGGCGGGGATAAGCCCGCAGATTGGGCGGGATTTGGTTTAATGAGGGAAAGTCTGTTACCACATGAGGAGGGAGTTCTTTGGAGCATATTCTTGACGTGCGCGGGCTGGCGTGCCCCATGCCCATCGTGCGCACCAAAAAAGCCATCGATCAAATCGCCGCCGGCGACGACCTGCTGGTGACCGCCACCGATCCCGGCGCGGTTGCCGATTTTAAGGCGTGGACGCAGCGGACCGGACACACTTTGGTGTCCTCGGAAAAGGTGGATGGCGAGTACCGGTTTCGCATTACCAAACACGGTTAAGGCCAACGCGGCCCGCCCAGCGCACGACGAACAAGGAGGAAACCCATGTCGGAGCAAAAACGCATCCTTTACATCCACACCTCGGGACCCGATACCCCGGAACGGACCGCATCCCCGTTCTTTTTGGCCACGGCCGGCTGTCTTTTGGACCACGAGGTCACCATGCTGTTTACCATGCGGGGAACCATGCTGATGAAAAAAGGCGTGGCGGAAAACCTGCACGTCAAAGAGGGCGGCGAAACCCTCCGCTATTTCATCGACCAGGCGGTGGAAAGCGGCGTCAAATTTCTGGTCTGCACGCCCAGCCTGGACCTGAACGACATGACGCGCGACGACCTGATCGACGAGGTCTCCGAGATTGTCGGCGGCACCTTCGTCAACGAGGAAGCGTTGGCGTCGGATTTGGTGGTAAGCTTTTAATACCGCACGGCCTATCCCGTGATTGGGCCAAGCAGCGCCCGGGATAGTCACGCCGGTCAAGGAGCCGAGACCGTTATGCGCCACATCGATTTGCACACCGCGGCGGTTCCGCGTTCAATGGCCGTGTTTCACGCCATCGGGACGGCCGCCGACCGAGATGACGAGATCACGCTGGTCACCGTCCGACCGGCCGCAGCCTTCGTCTCGGTGGGATATCACCAACTGGCCAGCCGGGAAATCCGGGCGGATTATTGCCGCGCCCGGCAGATCCCGGTTTGCCGCCGGATGGTCGGGGGCGGCGCGGTATTGCTCGATCCCGGACAGGTCTTTTGGCACCTTATTCTGCCGGGAGGCCGCGCCGCGATTTCCGATTTGTACGCCGCGCTGCTGCCCGCCCCGGTGGCCGTCTACCAGCGCCTGGGCGTGCCGGCCGAGGCCCGTCCGCTTAACGACATCATGGTGGGCCCCAAAAAAATTGGGGGAACCGGGGCCGCCACCATCGGCCAAAGCCTGATCTTTGTCGGAAGCCTCATGTTTGACTTTGACCGCGAATTGATGGCGAAGGTGCTCAACGTGCCGTCAGAGAAATTTCGCGACAAGATGGTGCAGTCCCTAAAGGACTATATGACCACCCTGCACGACGAATTGGGCGACGGCGCCCCGTCCCCGGCGGAAGCGGTCGCGCTCCTGGTTGAGGAGTTTTCCAATCTGCTGGACAGCCCCGCCCACAGCGGCACCCTCACCGAAGAAGAGGAGCGGCTCACCCGGGAGTTCGAAGACTCCTTGTTCGATCCCGGTTTTGTCTTTCAGGACGAAGGATGGTTTGAGGACCGCGTCAAGATCCGAGACGGCGTCTATCTTTATGAAGGACTGGCCAAGGCCCCCGGCGGCCTCGTGCGGATCATTTGGCAAGACGATCACGGGCTGCTTAAAGACGTCTGGATCGGAGGCGACTTCACACTCGAGCCCGCCCGGGCGCTGGAGGTTCTAAAGGAACGCTGGAAAGGCCAACCGGCCGATTTAGCCGGCCTGCGCCGGCATGCCGAAGCGGTCTTCGCCGAATTGGGCGTGGCGGGACTGACGGTGGACGACCTGATGGCGGCATTCGCGCACCCCGAGCGCCTGGCCGCTCCCTAAGCAAGCCCGGCGGCAGGCGGACCGACACCGCTCAGGCACGGAGACGGGACCCGGTTTCCCGGTTCCGGGTCGCGGTCCGTCCCTGTTTGTTCGCGTTGGAAGGTTTTTCATCCGCCCCGCGTCGCCACCGGTACTGGGTGGGCGTACGCCAGCCGCCGATTGCAGCCGGCCCCCGGCTCCGGGACATCCCGCCGTCGGCGCCGGTTGCGGGACGTTGCGGTTCCTCTCCGCGCACTCGCCCGATCCTCCCCCGGGGAGGGCCTGTCGCCGGCGGCTTGTCCTTCCGGCGCCCCCTTTGAATGGCCGCTATCGCTTGCGGATGGTGGAGGCCTCTTCGGCGGCGCTGAACGCGTCATCCAAAGCGCCGCCGCCGCTTAGGGCCATGGCGGCGGCGATGGCGCCCTCAACCAGTGGCGCATCGGCGATTTTCATGCGATGCGAGCCCGCCGCCATCTCGATCGCCGCCTCCGCGGAAAAAAGACTGCTGCCCACATCGCCCAGCACCAGGATGGCGTCCACGCCTTGCGCCAATAACTCGCTCACGCCGGACAGCACCATCGCCGCATCCACCCCCAGAACTGTCTCGCCGCCCACGGTCGCCATCGGCACCGGCGAGCCGCTCAACTCGCGCAGCAACTCGGCCAATCCGTCGGCCAGCCGTTTGGAATGAGAGACCAGCAACAGGCCGGTCACGACCCGCCCCCCGCGCTATCGGCCAGGCACCGCCACCATAAGGCCGAGGACCAGGCGCCGGGGTCGATGTGGCCCACGCTGCGGGGCCCCAAGTAGGCCGCCCGGCCCCGTTTCGCCTGCAGAGCCGCGGTGTCCCGCGCCCAGTTGCCGGCATCCGCGGCGATTTGCCGCACGACCTGCGAAAACGGCTGGCCGCGCGCTAAGCCCGCCTCCAGCTCGTGCAGAGCCGGCAGGAAGACGTCAAGCATGGTCTTGTCGCCAATCACCGCTTTTCCGCGTTCGGCCACGCTCCCCACAAAGCGCCCAATCGCTGCCGCCACCGTCGCCTCGTCGCACCAGAGCGCATTCGGCAGCACGGCCGCGGATTTCAGCAGGCCGGAGCCCCAGAGCGCGCCCGACGCGCCGCCCACCGTGCTCAGCAGGGTCATGGCGATGCGCTGGCACGAGGCGTCCAGCGTCAACTCCCCCCAGGCCGCCCGTTCGGCCGCCACTTTGTCGAGACCTCGTTGCAGATTGGTTCCGTGGTCGGCGTCGCCAATGGCGGCATCCAACGCGTTCAGATACTCCCGGCTGTCCGCCACCGACCGCTTAAAACAAAGCCACAGGCTTGCAAACTCCCGGTTAGTCATGGCGCAGGCCTTGGCGGAGCGCCGGGGTGTCGCAGGCGGCCAGCAGCAATGCCCGTCGACGGTCGTCGAGCGGCAAGAGGGTGACCGACGCCCCCGCCATCTCCAGCGACGTCATAAACTCCCCCGTCCACATGACATCCAGCACCACCCCCGCCTGATCAAGCCAGTGCGCCACTTCACCCGCCAGAATGGATAGCTCCAGCAGCGGACTGGCGCCGAGCCCGTTTATCAGCGCCGCCACGTGCTGCCCGGCATGCAAGCCCAAATCGGCGGCAATCCTTTTAAGCAGCGCATCCGCAAGCTGGCGCGCGGACAGCATGGGCTGGCGCGCGATGCCGGGCTCCCCGTGAATCCCGATGCCCATTTCCAATTCATCGTCGGCCAGCGCAAATGTCGGCTGACCCGCGGCCGGAACGGTGCAGGAGGTCAGGGCGAACCCCATCGAGCGGACGTGGGCAATCACCTCTTCGGCCACCGCTTGCACCTCTTTCAGGGAGGCGCCTTGTTCGGCCAGCGCCCCGGCAATCTTGTGCACGAAGATGGTACCGGCGATGCCCCGCCGTCCGGTGGTAAAGAGGGAATCCTCCACCGCCACGTCGTCGTTGACCACCACCTGGGCGCAAGTGATCCCGGCGGACTCCGCCAACTCGCGCGCAATGTCGAAATTCATGATGTCGCCGGTGTAATTCTTCACCACCAGCAATACGCCGGCGCCCCGGTCGGCCGCCTTGATGCCCTCCACAATTTGGTCGGGGGTCGGCGAGGTGAAGACTTCGCCCGCCACGGCGGCGTCCAGCATGCCGTACCCCACATAACCCCCATGCGCCGGTTCGTGTCCCGAGCCGCCTCCCGACACCAGCCCGACCCGCCCCTCCGGTTTGGGATAGGCCCGCGCCAGCACCCGGCTCTGCGGGATGCGGATCAGGTACTGCGGGAACGTGCGCACCAGGCCGGTAAGCGCCTCGTCCACCACCGCCTCCACTTGGTTGATGATCTTTTTCATGCCGGAGTCCCCCTCTCCAATTAACCTGGGACAACCCATCCTTTCGCCCGCTCGACCGCGCGCTGCCACCCCTGATAAAGCGTGGTCCGCACCTCTTCTCCCAGCGAGGGGACAAAGCTCGCCTCGGCCAGCCATACCGCGCCCAACGATGCGATTCCCGGCCAGACCCCGGTCGCCAATCCGGCCAAAAACGCCGCGCCCCGCGCCGTGGTCTCCGGGATCCGGGACCGTTGCACCGGGCAGCCCAACACATCGGCTTGAAACTGGGCCAAAAACCCATTGGTTATGGCCCCGCCATCCACCCGCAAGATCTCGACCCGGATCCCGGAGTCTTGCATCATGGCTTCCACCACATCGCGGGTTTGGTAGGCTATCGATTCCAGCGCCGCCCGTACGACATGCGCGCGATTGCTGCCCCGGGTCAGCCCCACGATGGTGCCGCGGGCGTAACTGTCCCAGTACGGCGCCCCCAGCCCCACGAACGCCGGCACCACATAGACGCCTCCGGTATCCGGCACCGAGTTGGCCAGGGATTCGGTCTCCGTCGCGTGGTGAATCAATTGCAGTTCGTCGCGAAGCCATTGGACCACCGCCCCGGTCACAAAAACCGACCCTTCCAGCGCATAGTTGACCGCGCCGTCCAACCCCCAGGCGATGGTGGTCAGCAAGCCATGGCGCGAGGAAACGGGCTCGGATCCCGTGTTCATCAACAGGAAACTGCCGGTGCCGTACGTGTTTTTCACGGCCCCCGGCTGCCAGCAGCCCTGTCCAAAGAGGGCGGCCTGCTGATCGCCGGCAATGCCGGCGATGGGAATCGACCGGCCTAGCCAGTGCGGATCGGTATACCCCGCCACGCCCGACGAATCGACCACCTCCGGGCACATGCTGGCCGGCACCCGCAGGATCTCCAGCAAATCGCGATCCCACTGCAAGCGGTGAATATTGTAGAGCAGGGTGCGCGAGGCATTGGAGTAATCGGTGACATGGCGTTGGCCTGCGGTCAGCTTGTGGATGATCCAACTGTCGACGGTGCCAAAGCGCAAATGGCCCGCCTCCGCCAGTCCGCGCGCGGACGGCACCTGGTCCAAAATCCACCCCACTTTGGTGCCGGAAAAATAGGCGTCCAACTCCAGGCCGGTCTTGTCGCGGAACAGGGGGGCCAATCCCTGGGCCCGCAGGGTATCGCAGACTTCGGCCGTACGGCGGCATTGCCAGACGATGGCGGGATGGATGGCGTTACCGGTGCGTTGATCCCAGACGACGGTGGTTTCACGCTGATTGGCAATGCCGATGGCGTGGATGGCGTCCACCGCAATCCGCGCTTTACCCAAACAATCCTGCACGGCCTGCCATTGTGCTTGCCAAAGTTCTTCCGGGTCATGTTCCACCCAGCCGGGCCGCGGGTAGATCTGACGGAACCCCCTTTGCCCCATGGCCACCGGCAACCCCTGCGCATTGAACAAAATCGCCCGGCTGCTGGTAGTTCCCTGATCTAGCGCCAGGACATACGACGGTTGACTCAAGCCGGATCCCCCCTTCCCGGCCGCGCTGCAGTGAAAGCGCCGGGCGCTTGGCCGGCAGCGGCCGCTATGGTTCTCCCTCGTCGCCGGGTGGCGAACCCGTCAGGCGGTCACCCGAACCCCCCGCTTTCGATTGGCCCCGGATAACGGCGCCGTCCGCCAGCAGCCTGGCCCGCTGGGTGATCGGCCGCCAACCACCGCCCTGCCGGATAACGGCGCCGTCGACGGGTCGCGCCCGCCGTCCAAAACCGACCCGGCCCCACCGCTAAACGGAGTTGACGCCTGCTCCGATACCCGCCGCGACGCCTTCAATCCGGGGAAGCCGCATGGCCAAGCGCTCGGCATGTTGCAGGAGGCGGGCCAGTCGCCGCTTGGCCGAGCGGCCGCCGCAAACATGCCGCGGATCTGCGTTCAGCGCCTCCGCCAAGGCCGCGGTCATGCGCACCTGGTCGAAGTGGCGATCCATCAGCCGGTTTTGCACCCGCACGATCTCATCCATGAGTTCCAACGCGAATTGGCGCTGCGTCTGCCAAAGCTCTCCGGTGGTGCCCCCCACCGCGAGTCCCGCGATATTGGTGGTCAATATATAGGTGTTTTTCACCGCCAGCTCAAAGAGCAAGATGTCGCGGTCCTCCGCCAGCCGAAACGGCAGTCCCAACGCCTCCAAAGCCCCGCCGAGCAAAGCGGCCTGCGGGCCGTACAGCACCGACGGCAGCAGCGGGCGTATCAGCTGGCCCGGCTTTTTTTCAAACCACACCACGAAAATGGTCGGCTCGGAGATCCCGCGGAATTCCCACTGCTGCGGAACCAACTCGTTTTGCAGCAAAATCACCCGATCCCGCCACGCCTCCGGAAGGGACGCCAGGGCGCCGTCCAAATCGTCTTCCCCGGTGGCGACCAACACCGCCTGGGGATTCCGGTCCGCCAGGCTGGCCGGCGGGGAGCGGCGCAACACCGGCACCACCGTCAAACCGTTTAACAGCCACCCTTCCGCCACGGTTCTGCCCAATTGGCCCATTCCCACAATCACCACGCTGCCCATTTTGACCCCCCGCGTCCGGTTCCGACGTGTTGACGGTTGCCGCTCCCTCTCTCAATCGTAGCACAGATCGGGATGTCGATTGGGTCGGACCCTGGACTCGCCGGGGCGCCCGACGAGAATCCAGTGGTCCCGATGCCCGCGCTGTGCAGAACCCGGGATAAAGGGGTGGGGTTGTGCGTGTCCTGGGGTTTTCTGCGGTTTCGCACGCGGCCCATGGCACCCCGGACCATCATGGCATGCGCCGACGTGACGCCCGCCATCGCTATGGCGAGCGGGATCGCCAGCCTTTTTGAGGAATTTTCTACGGAATTTTTACGGCCAGACCGGGCCCGCTGTGGCATTATGGGGAGAATCAGGCGGTTAGGGAGTGAGCGGTCGCGGCAGGACTCGAGGTTATCGGAATACTGGTTTTGGCGATGGCGCTGTTGGTTTCCAACCGGGTGCGGGTGGATGTGGTGGGCCTGATCGTCCTGAGCCTCATTAGCCTCTTGCATTTGGTGCCCTCCACCCAATTGTTTCTAGGCTTTAGCTCGACCGCGGCGATTTTGATCGCCGGGATTTTTGCGCTGGGGGAGGGGCTCCGGCAGGCGGGAGCCACCGACATGCTGGCCGCCTGGCTTGAGCGGGTGGGCGCGCGGGGGGAACGGCCGCTGCTGTCCATGCTGCTGGTGATGCCGCCCATCCCCTCCACCTTTGTGTCCGACGTGGGCTTGATGGCCATCTTTTTGCCCGCCTTGCTGCGGTTAAAGCGCATTCTCGCGATTTCCGTCGGGCGGGTTTTGATGCCGTTGGCGGTGTCGATTGCGCTGGGCGGCCTGCTGAGCATGATTGGCTCGGCCGGCAACATCATCGGCAACAGCGCCCTCGCGCAAAAAGGCATTGCGCCGCTGGGGCTGTTCGCGATCACCCCTTTGGGTCTGGTGCTGGTTTGCGCGGGCATTTTGTACATGCGGACCATCGGCCTGCGACTCTTGCCGTCCGCAACGGATGAGCCCGAATTCGTTACCGACTATGCCGGAGTCAAAGCCTATTTGACCGATATCCGGGTTCGCCCCGACTCGCCGTTAATCGGCCAGGCGCTGGCCGACATCGCCTATTTCCGGCAGCATCAGGTGGCGGTGGTGCGCATTGTGCGCCAAGATCGCATGGTGGCCATGCCGGGGCCGCACGACGTGCTCGCGGCGGATGACCGGCTGGTGGTGCAAGGCGACCGGGAGGCGGTGCTGGCGCTGAGCAGCACCCAAGGGCTGGAAGTGGTGGCGGAGCCGGGATCCGCCCGACTCCGGCAAGGACCGTCGCAGGTGGCGGAAGTGCTCATTCCGCAAGGATCGGTGCTGAGCAATCAGAGTCTGGCCGAAATGAATTTTCGCGGCCGCTATCACTTAACGGTGCTGGCGATATGGCGGCAAGGGCGGACCACCATGACCGCGCTGCCCAAGATGCGAATCCGCTCGGGAGACGTCATGCTGCTGCAGGGGGCGGCCCAAGACATCGGGCAGCTGCAGATGAACGATGATGTGGTAGTGCTGACCGCGACCGAGCGCCGCCAGCGTCCCGCCAGCCATGAAGCCTATCTCGCGGTGGGGATCATGGGGGCCGCCTTGCTGGCCGCCGCGCTGAACGTGCTGGCGCTGACCGTCGCGGTCACGCTGGGCGTAACGGTCATGGTCTTGACCGGCCTGCTCACGCTGCCCCAAGCCTATCGCGCCATTGACTGGCGCATTATCGTCCTGATCGGGGGGATGACCCCGCTGAGCCTGGCGCTCGATCGGACGGGCATGACCGCGCTTTTGGCCCGCCACTTGGTCAGCAGCCTGGACGGCTACGGGCCGCTGGCGGTCCTCGCGGCCTTCTTTTGGCTCTCCGCCCTGCTCACGCAAGTCATCAGCAATGTCGCCACCGCGCTGGTCCTCTCCCCGCTGGCGATTTCGGTCGCGCAGGGCAGCCATTGGTCGCCCTACCCCCTGATCATCGCCATGGTGGTGGCGCTGTCGGCTGCGCCCATTACCCCGCTGGCCAACAAGGTCTACCTGATGGCGATGGGACCGGGCCACTACGCCTATAAGGACTTTTTCAAGCTGGGGATCCCGCTGACGGTGCTGATGTTTTGTCTTAGCCTAGTGTTAATCCCGATCTTTTTCCCGTTTGTGCCGGCGTGACGATGCACCGGGCCCGCCCCCGGGAGACCGGGCCTGATCCCGCCGGGGTCAATAGAGTTCCTCAATCACGCGGTCCAGCGACGGCTCCTTTAGAGCCAGATCGCGGATTGTTCCGAGCGTGCGCAGTTCCTCCAGCACTTGCGCCAAAGATATCCGCTCGCGGTTGAACTCGACCAAAAAGGTGTCGGTGCCGGTCGCTTGCATGGCCACGGTGGGCGGCGGGGTCCATCCTTCCAGCCGCGGCGGATTTTCAAACGAAACCTCGACGGCATGGGGGACACCCACGGCCGCCTCGAGCTCCGCGCGCGCGCCGTCGAAAACTTTCCGGCCGTGGTTAATGACAAGCATGCGGCTGCATAATTGCTCGACATCGGACATGTCGTGGGTGGTGAGCAGGATGGTGACCCCATCTTCCCGGTTGATTTGACGCAGGAAATGGCGAAGGCTGGATTTGACCGCGATGTCGAGTCCGATGGTCGGCTCGTCCAAAAAAAGCACCGGGGGGGAATGCAGCAAGGCCCCGGCCAATTCCCCCCGCATGCGCTGGCCGAGCGAAAGTTGGCGGACCGGCTGATCGAGCAGCGGCGCCAACTCCAGCAAATCGACCAGCCGCGCGCGGCGAACCCGGTAGGCGGACGCGGGAATGCGGTAGAGCGCCCGCAAGATTTCAAAAGATTCCCGCAAGGGAAGATCCCACCAGAGCTGCGAGCGCTGGCCGAAGACAATGCCGAGCGAGCGCACCAGCTCGATCCGCTCGCGTTGCGGGGACAACCCGTTGACCGTGACGCGGCCGCCGGTCGGGTGCAAAATCCCCACCAGCATCTTGATGGTGGTGGATTTGCCGGCGCCGTTCGGCCCGAGGAATCCGACAAATTCCCCCGGTTCAATGCGAAAGCTGAGATTTTCCACCGCAACCGTCCGCTGGGGAGGCGAAAACCAGCGCGATCGCCGCACAAACTCTTTGCTCAGGCCTTCGGCCCTGATGCCGGGGACGGGTTGGCTCACGGTTTTCCTCTCCTTCGTATCGCCAGCCGGCTCAGCGGACGCCGCCCCGGCCGGTTATGGGCAAACGGCCGACGACGGCATCCCCCTCGACCAGGTAGACGGCATCGTGCAAGTTAATCATCGTGCAGACATGGTTGGGAATGACCCGGAGACGGTCGCCGATGGAGAGGTGAAGCCTCTCTCCGGGCCTCGCCGCGACAATCCCGTGCTCCTCCGACAACCGCTCCATCCGCAATCCGGGCCGGTCGCGAAAAAATCCGAACGACCCCCCCACCGGACCATCCAGGCTTAGGGTTTTGCTCCCCGCATCAACCACGGCGTGATTGGGGGAGGGCATGCTGACCACGGTCGTCAGGATACTCGCCGCGCAGTCTTCCCAGCGGGCGGCGCCCGCTGCCACGGTGGCCGCGTCGTTATAAATGTAGGTTCCGGGTCGGATCTCGGTGGCGGCGGTCAACTCGTCCAGATAGGCGGCCGCCAGCGTGCCTCCCTGGCTCACCGTCAGCTCGCGAAAGCCCGCAGAGGCCAGCGCCCGGACGAAATCTCCCAGTCTTTGGTCCTCTGCCAGCACCGCCTGGCGAACCGCGGCCGGACCGCCCGCGCGCGCGATGTGCCCGCCGAAAGCGGTGATCCCCTGTACCCGCAGCGCGGTGTGCTGGCTTAGCCAGGTGGCGAAGCGGGCGGCGTCAGCCGGGTCCGCGAAGCCGCAGCGCTGAAACCCAGTGTCCACCTCAATCAAGACGTCGATGGTGTGGTCGGTCTGGCGGGCGGTTTGGTCCAAAGCCCCGGCGGCGGCTTCGGAATCGACCGCCACCACCGGGCTTAAGCCCGCGGTGAGAAGTCTTGCCAGGCGCTGGTGTTTTTGGGTGCCAATCAACGGGTAGCCTATCACCTGGCGGGTGATGCCCGCCTCCAGCAACCCGGTCGCCTCATCGAGCTTGGCCACCATGACCCGGGTGGCCCCCAGGTCGAGTTGGCGCCACGCCCAGAGCGGACTTTTGTGGGTCTTAGTGTGAGGACAGAGTGCGACACCCGCCGCGGCCGCGCGCGCGCTCATTGACCGCAGGTTGCGCTCGGCGACGGCGCGGTCGACCAGCACCGCCGGGGTATCCAGACTCTCGATCGCACGCATGGGCATCTCCCTCCTCTTCCGGGGGGGCCGTCAGGCAAACGGCGACCCGTGACCTCATCATACTGAATAGCGCGGCCGGCGGGATCAGGTGCCGGTGCTGGTGTAGCGCCGGACGCCCCATGACCAGAGCCCCAAAGCCGCCGCCAGACTGGCCGCGGCGGCGGCGACCGACCCCACGATCATCCAGCTCCCCGCCATCTTGTGCAAGATGACGGCCGCTGGCAGATAGCCGCCAAAGCCGATCGGAAGCACCGAGAAAAAGAGCCAGCGGATGGCTTGCGGGTAGATGGAAAGGGGGTACTGGGCGGCGGTCTCCGGGCCGTATAAAATGACCGGGGCCAAGTCGTCGGTGCGGGTGGTCCAAAATCCCAACGCGGCCAGCGCGGTGACCATGGCGAACCAGATGACGCTGCCGCTGACCAGGGCCAGGCCCATCGCGAGCCACACCGCCCAGCCGTCGACGGCCATGAGATGAAGGCGCCAGCTGGCCCAGGCCAGCAGCGCCAAACCCTGCAGGATCATGGCCGCCTGTCCAATATCGATCGAGCGGGTGATCACCGACAACAGGCTAGGGGCGGGCCGGATGAGAATGGCGTCAAATTCCCCGTGGACCAGGTACTTGTCGAAATCGTGGAGCTCGGCGGCGAAAATACGAAAGCCGCCGCCTTCGGCCGTGACCAGACCGAACAGGAAAATGATGTCCTTGGCCGACCAGCCGGCAATTGGTCCCACACGGGCTAGAATCAAGAGGACCGTGGCGAGTTCCGCCGTCAGCATGAGAACATGAAAGAGCAGGTTGAAAAAGAAATTCCATGGATATTGCCGCTCGGCCCGTATGCTGTAGCGAACCAAAATCCGGTAAATGTTCCACCAGGCGGCCATGCCGCTAGCCTCCCTGCACTGCCAGACGCCGCATGGCGCGACGGGTCATCCAGGCAGCCAAACTCCACAAGAGCGCCGTCCAAATTGCGGCCGACCACCATTGTAGCCCGCGAGCCAAACCCAACCAGACGGACACCGGAAAATAGAGCATCGATTGAAATGGGAGCCAGACCAAAATATGGCGAAGAATTGCCGGCATAAGGGCCAACGGCAAGAGCTGCCCGCCGCAAAACATCGTCAAGGCAAAATAAAGGCGTCGCGCCCAGCGGGTTTCCGTCGTCCAAAAGGCACTGAGCCCGATCAGATACTGGATCAGGATCCCGGTCAACACCCCCAGCAACAGCGCGACGAAAAACGCCGGCAGGCGCCCGGCTCCGGCTACCCTCTGCAGCGGGAAGACGCCCAGCAGGGTAAAGACCAGAGCCATGGGCAAACTGCGGAAAACCAGGTTGTAAAGCACTTCGCCGCTGGCCGAAGCCGCCGTGCGGGGCAAAAAACCAGCTGGGCGGATGAGTTCGACGGCAATTTGCCCGCTGCGGATCAAAGCTGACAGGCCCAGATCGCGCGGAAGAAAAGTGGTGAGCCATAACACGGTTTGGCCCAGTGCGATATAGCCCGCCAGGGTGGCGGCGCTATAGGACCCGACCGCGTGACCGCGCGTGGCGGCCCGCCACAACGCGATGTAAACTAATCCGAAGAGCAGGCTGCCCACGTTAGTGGCCAGATGCGCGGCCAGGTAGGCGGTGTTTTTCCGAAACGCGCTGCGCGCCAGTACCCAATATAGCTCCATCGCAACTCCTTGACGGGAAAGGGTGGAAAGGCGGTGGAAGGAAAACGTGACAAATGGTAACATGCATTTTCCCGGAGGGCAAGGGGAGACCGACGCGTTGCTCGGTCTTCGGTAGCAAGGCCGGCGAGTCCGGTTCGGGTGCCACTCTCCCGATCGCACGCAGAACGGGCGCATCGCCTGACACCATGCGCTAATTTGCTTCGGGACGATGTGACCAACCCGACAGCTGACCTCGACCATCCAAGAAACCCTCTAAGACTCTTTACAAACAGCTCCCACTGGGGTTGGCGTGAGGTCCAAAGATAATTTCAGGTAGCGGCGAATCTCATCGCGCACGTACCGGTCGTCCCCGCCCGGAAGTAGGGGCAAGGCCCCGACCCCCACCGATGTGATGCTGCGAAAAAACCGATGCCGAGACCAATTCTCCGTAAAACGATTGGGCAAAGGGAACAACACGATGGCCTTATCAACTAGCCGATCGTACGGGGTCTGACTCCGCACAATCGCGTCATGGTACTGATGCATCCCATTTATGGTGTCGATGGGCGGAATCGGCTCACCCCCGCCATAATTTTTTATGTAATCGTCGTCCAATTCGAACCGATATTTCGCATCGAATATCAAGAACGGTCCCAGGCCCCTTAATTCCACCACGTAATCAGGTTTTTGGGCCACCGTTGGCAAGGCTGAGAATCGCCGTTCATACAAAATCAACACGCTGTCCCCGCTGGGGAGTTTTACTTGGGCGGCATTTTCCATTCTCGAGGACAACAAGATATCGACCGGGTCTGACGATACCACCGGATGGGCCTTGAGGGTCCCACCCGACTCTTCCACGACCATCCGCACAATTGCCAAGTAGCACCAATATTCATACAAGAGACTCAGGTCCTTAACACCGACAAAGAATCGGTCCCCGTTGGGAAATAGGCCGGTCTGAAACAGTCGGTGCCAACCAATCACCCGACGCAGTGCCGGATGCGACTGCGCTAACGGAGACGAGGGAACACGCGGCTCTCCCATCACCCGTTCCACGCCCACTTCCGTTGTTAGTCGGCGCAGCAGGACGACGACCTCGTGCATAATGGCATCGAGCCGCCGATGGTGATGGAGTTCCGGCACTTTATCCAGAATCCGTTCCAAGCGCCGGTGGATGTATTGCACCAATTGCAGGAGGTATACTCGTTCGGCAGTAAGCGGATTCCACACGCGAACCGCCGTGCGGAGTCGCGTATCGCCACTTCGTGCGCAGGTCGCCCACTCGCGAGGCGTCGGCTTTTTCAGACGCTCCAGATGGGTTCGCCGCTCTTCACCGGTTAAGTGCATCGGCAATGTGCGCCATGCGTGCATGGTGTCTCGCGCCAGGTGTTCCCAAATAGCCTCGAGGACGGAAAACCAATAACTCCACAAATCCATCGGCCGGTCCGGGGCTGGTTCCATCCCTTCCAGGGCGGCACTGACCATCTTCGCAGTAAGGCCCCGCACCTGATTTTCCAGATCCCATATCATGGCGTGATAATCGGTTTCATAATCCATTTTCCGCGATTGGATGTGAATTCGCACTCCGCCGTCGCCGACACGGAATTCCGTCCAACCTACTTGACGAAACTGCAACGTCGTGTTGGCGACATACCGCGAGCCATGAGAAACCCATATCAGGGACAAGGGCCAATGATTTTGGGTGACTTCCAAAGGTGCCGGGGCACTGATTTGCAAGGTATATGGGATGTCGTCAAAGAATCCCATATTTTCCGTTGGCCGCACGACCAGAGCCCCGCCGATAGAACATGTTTGTCGTCCACTCCCAGCCGGGGTTTCGTCTCCATATAGGGAAATGCTGATCGGGCCTAAGAACGCCATGATGCTATCCTGGGCGACGACCCGCAACAACTCACCAGAAGGACGCATAGCCATCCTCAGTGAAACTCGTGACCAATTGTTCGACTTTTGCTACGGTCTTCGGGAATCTTCCCCCATTGCGGAATTCCTCAATGACTTGGAATCGGTCCAAGGCCTGGGAATGAGCCGATTCGTTCCCGCTTAACGCCGATAATAGGTGGGTCAGCGCGGCCATATCCCGATTCGCGGCAGTTCCATGAAACTTGGGCAAGATCCGCTGGGCAATTTGCCTATCGAATAGTGCTTCACGCTGTTCATCAGGGGTCCGCCCGAGAGCGTCGGCAAATGGCAAGCCTAACACGATATAGCGATGCATCTCTTGTGCGACACGGTGTGTAAAGTGTCCTCGCGACCCGCGCAGAGCCGGCCAAATGCTTCGAATTATAGCCGCCACCGACGTGTTGCGACGGATGTCCTCCTCGCGCCAAGGCCATTGAAATGTGGTGTCGCGCAACACCGACCAATCTAACGATTGCTCGACGACTAACGCATCGGCACTTGACAGATCGAACTCCATGACGTTGGCCCGGTCCAAGACCCGCGGGGTAATCGACTGCACCGAGTCGTCAAAATTCATGGTGGCAACCACCCGCAGCCTCGCCGGCCAGTTGAGCGTCTCCGCGTGTTGTTCCGGGAAGCGTTGCAAGTTGGGCAATGCGCCCCATAATGAACCTTCCGCGCCACCGTCCATGGCGCTGATAAAATCCGAAAAATAATGTTCCACCTTTGCCAGGTTAAATTCGTCGAGGCATAATAGCGCTTGGTCGCCGGGTGAGAGCAATACGTCATCAAGTGCTCCACCCATTCGCTGCTGATTCATGGGACTGATGAACCCGATGAGATCCGCCGGGTCCGCCCACGCCGGACTTACCGCCACCATATAATGGGGCCACCTGAACAACGAGGCAATAATCCGCGTCAAGGTGGTTTTCCCGGTGCCGGATCGCCCGGAAAAGATCACAAAGGGCCGAACTTGCAGGGCCAGGAGAACATTTAAGAAGTCGTCCCGTGCGATTTGATAACCCATATCGATAATTTTTTGGTGGGCGTCGAGGAGATCGAATTCATCCATCCCATATGGCGACCGCGATTCCCTCGCGGCCAGGGTTTTCGCCGACGTTTCACTCGGCCGTGCTAAAGGCCATGCTGGAGGCCACGGAAACACGGGGTCGCCCGTTAACATTGCAAAGGCTTCGGAATGAAAACTCCACAAGTACCCTTGCTTAATCTGCCCCCGCCGATCGAAGGGACCCTCGGAAATGTCCATCCGCACGAGATGCGTAGTGAGCTTTTCCCGCAAGTAGGGTTGGGGGAGTTCGTAATATTGAACGTTGGCCGCCCACCCCTGGTCCTCCCATGCCTGGTGAGTACCCGGGTGCGGATTATCTCGCTTTTCCGCCTCTCGCATGGCAATGCTGATCGCCCGAACCGCTCCGTTGCTATAGTGGATTAATACGTCACCAGCTTGGATTTCCGATACTCTGGACCAGTGAGCCCGCGTACCACCAGCCGTCGTCTGAAGTGGTGCCCAAACATATCCCCCGTCTCGTTCCGATGCGTAGGATTGCCCTTGGTTCACCCACCAGTATCTTTGAGGTGGCGGCAACTCGTCCCGATCGTCGCTGTTGGCTGAACGGTGGTTTGGCGTCCCGCCGTTTTGTCTTCTGTACTCAGGTGCCCAGGCCTGCCAGGAGTTCTGCAAATAGGCACGACCGTCCTCGGAAATTTGCCATTCCCCGGGATTGGTCAACAACAATCCTTTCTTGACCATATCCAAACGCACGAATGGGACGTCATGTTGCGACCATCGCAGCCGCCCGTGGGCGGTCACGTATTGCTTGTCTTCAGGGGTCAATTCCGGAAAATATTTCTCGACACGTTCGACGGCTGTCGCGGGCTTAAGGGAACCACCCGCCTCGTCGAGCACCTTTAGCAAGGGTATCCAAATACTTTTTCTTTGGGGAAACATAGCCTCCACCACCTCGTGATTCCCGGTCGAATGGAATGGGCGTGGGTTGCTGCAGGTAACTCCACCCGCGACGATAAACATCATGATGACGCTCGCATCCGCCGAGTATTGTCGAATAAAGGTATTCTCCCCAACCACAACAGATTCCTGCTCAGAATAAGGAGCGCGATGGTTAGGCCATCGCGGCTGATATCCCGCGCTCGGGCTTCAATTGCCGGATTATCCGGCCGACTTCAACCGTGACCGTTCCGGGCCAACAGACTGTGCAGGTTGGATTGGGGGTGCCAACGTCTTCTCCGTTCAGCCCCCTTACGGCGTGCTGAAAGGGACTCCCGGTCGCGGAGGTGCGCCCCAAAAGACTGTCCGCTGTGACCAGCTTCCCGCGGCGTGCGATGAGGGCCCGCTGGAGCCAATACCCCGGCAGCCCGCAGGGAATCCCGCGGCTTCGGCTATCAAGGCGTGCTTGCGTTGAGAGCGGGCGGGAGTCGGCGCGAGGGGGAGCGGGCGTAAACCGGATGGCGCGCCGCGAGCCGGGTGACGCGCGCTCACGATTGCTCTAGGTGTCATGGGGAACCGTGATTATCGCCTGGGGCACCGCATGCGGGGCGCCGAAGCCGTGGCCGCGCTGACGTCCGGAGGGTGTCGGCAACCAGGATGCGGGGCAGCCCCAAAGGCCGCCGAACCCAGTCAAACTCGGGACGCCGGCCCCTGGTGGCGGCCTCTCACAGGGGATTTCCTGCGCTATCGCGGAATACCTGCTGGCCGACGGGGTCCGCTTGGGCCGGGCGCGCGCCGGTTACCCCCGTGTCTTTTGGGCCAGGCGCGGACTTGGCTTAGGTGCCGGCCGACGCCCGTTCAGGTTGCCAGGCGGCCCCCCGCTTCCGGCACACGGGGCGAGGCTTGGCCAAAACCTCGTCTCGCCAGGCTGGGGCTGAACACGCGCCAGGCAGCCCGGCCACCTGCTTGCCAGGCCTCGGGATCCGTCCGCTGCCCCCGGCCCCACAATGTTTTCCCCGGTTGCGCAAACCCCGTCATTCCCCTGCTCGGGGGGCCAGCAACCATGGCCCCAGCCGATCCGCCAGCGCCGAGTTGGCCCACACCGTGCGGACTCCTCCGGCGCGGGCCGATTGAAACCGGTCCCGTTCCACGTGCGGACCGAATCCCGCCACGTTGGGCACATCTGCCACCAGATTCAAGATGGCCTCGTCGGTCTGGCGCAAGTCGAGCAGCACATGGGTGGGATGGGCCTCGACGATAGCCTGGCCCAGGTCGGCGGCGGTGCCGACGATGCGCACCCGAACCCCGGCTTGCTGCGCAATCTGTTCAATCCGTGCGGCGAAAAACAAATCCGCAACCAGTGCCACGAACATTTCTCACCCCTCCTCGCCCACCGCGTTCACCACTCCCATCCGCGGACACCAGGCGGCCAATTCACAAGGCTCGCACTGCGGCCGGAGCGCATGGCACACCCGCCGTCCGTGCCAAATCATCCAGTGGTGGGTCTCTGACCATAAGGACTGCGGAACCAGCGTCATCAAATCGCGTTCGGTCGCTTCCGGGTCTTTCGCCGTGGACCAGCCCAACCGGTGCGCCACCCGAAAGACGTGCGTATCGACCGCGATGGCGGGTTGGCCAAAGGCGTTTGACACGACGACGTTGGCGGTCTTTCGCCCAACCCCCGGCAGCGTCATCAGGACGTCCCGGTCGGCCGGCACCTCGCCCCCGTACTCGTGGGCAATCCGTTGCGCGGTGCGGGAGAGATTTTTGGCCTTGGACCGGAAGAGTCCGCAATCGCGAACAAGATTTTCGACCTCTTCCAGCGGCGCGCCGGCCAGGGCGGCCGCATCCGGATACCGTGAGAAAATTCTGGGTGTAATCATATTGACCCGCTTGTCCGTGCACTGCGCCGACAAAATGGTCGCCACCAAAAGCTGCCAGGGATTGTCATGGACGAGCTCCGTTCCGGCTTGCGGATAGGCGGTCCGTAACCGCTGCAGAACCGCGGCCACCTCCTCCGCGCTCACGACAGGGCCGCGACCGCTTGGCGGACGGCGTCGACGTGGCCGGCCACCTTGACCTTGCGAAAGACCGCTCGCACCATCCCTTCCCGGTCGATAACGAAGGTGCTCCGTTGCACCCCCATCCCGACCTTCCCGTAGAGGCTTTTCGGCTTATAGACCCCGTACGCCAGACTGACTGCCGCATCGGTGTCGGCTAGCAGCGAAAACGGCAGTTGATGGCGCGCCCGAAATTTTTGGTGGCTCGCCAGCGAATCGGTGCTGACTCCCAACACGGTCGCCCCTAAATCGCCGAAACCGGAAAATTGATCGCGAAAATCGCATGCCTCGGTGGTGCACCCCGGCGTGTTGTCCCGGGGATAGAAATAGAGCACCACGATCTTCCCCCGCAAATCCGAGAGCCGCACGGTCCCATCCGTGCCGGGCAGGGTAAAGTCGGGGGCCGGTTGGCCCTGCATTGCATCGTGGCTCGCGGTCTTGGCCATCTTGTGCCTCCCTTCCTTTCCTGTTGTCGTGTTGAGTCCAGGTTTAGATTGGCTTTATCCAAATCTCCCGGGAAAGCTCCGATAAAAACCGGCTGGGCCCGTCCCCGATAACTGCCACCTCTTCCAGCCGCACGCCGAATTCCCCCGGCAAGTATATTCCGGGCTCAATCGAAAAGGCCATCCCGGGTTCTAAGCCAAGGGAATTGCCGGCCATGATGGAGGGCGGTTCATGCACCGACAACCCGATGCCGTGACCCGTACGGTGCACGAAATACGGGCCGAAGCCAGCTTGGTCGATGACGGTGCGGGCGGCCAGGTCCACCGCTTGGGCGGGCTGACCGGCAAATGCCGCCGCTTTTCCGGCGGCGACCGCCTGATCCACTACCGCGTGCACCTGCCGAAAGCGCTCCGACGGCTCACCCAGCCACGCCACGCGGGTCATGTCGGAGGCATAGCCGTCTTTATAGCAGCCGATATCCAGCAAGACCGGCCCGGGCTCCAGCACCCGATCGCCGGGCGTGTGGTGCGGGTGCGCGCTGTGCTCGCCGGCCGCAACAATGATAAATGCCACGCGGTCCGCGCCGTGCCGCATAAACGCCCGGCGGATCGCCTCCGCCAGTTCCGCCTCGGTCATGCCGGACGCCATCGCCTCATAGGCCGCCGCCATCGCCCGATCATTAATCGCCTGAGAGGCCTTAAGGCGCCGAAGCTCCTCCTCATCCTTTTTCATGCGCAGCGGGGCCAAAATTTCCGACGCCAACCCGGGCGGTTCCGCCAACGGCAGCGCCGAGGCCAGGCGCACATGGTCAAATCGCGCGTCATCGGAGATTAAGGGCCGAAAGAAACGGCCCCGGACCGCCGACCACGCCTCGGCCAGCGCGGCGGCCGGCCCCACCTCGTCGCTAAAGCGAAAAATTGGCACCTCTTCGGGCAGGTGGGCCGCCGCCTCTTCCGCGTTGACGGCCGGCACCACCAGCGCGGCCCCGTCGGGACTGGCGAGCAAAAAGGTCAACCGCTCGTCCGCCGTCGGCGACCACCCCGTGAGGTACCGCAAATCATCACCGGGAGCGATCAAGATGGCACAGATCTCCCGGTCCAAGCGCTCTCTTGCCCTGTCGAGCCGCATCGGGCGACCTCCTCGCCGAAATCATGGGGACCGCCCTCATTGTGGGTCGAAAAAATTTTTTTGGCAAGCCGCTTGCTTGACCACACTTTTTGTCCCCGACTTACGTTAACTCTATAACAGGGATATCCCGCGAGGAGGCGGCAAAGCGGCATGGTCACCCGGATCAGCGGTCTGGCGGCCTTCGGGCTCGCGCTCGGCACCTATCTAAGCCCTCTCGGGGCATGGCTTCGCACCGGGCTGGAACTGGTGCTGGCCATTGTCGCCTTGCTCCTGCTATCCGCGAAGGGCGTCTAGCCCTGTCCATTTCGCCTTGCCCCCAGAACCACACATCCTGTAAGCTAGTCCAAAACCGGAGGCGCGTTGATGAATACACGGATGTGGTTGGCAGCCGGGGGCTTTGGCCTTTTGGTCGGGGTGGCGGCGTGGGTATCGCGCCCGCAACCCGCCAAGACGCCCGCGCCGACTGCCTGGAAGACGGCAAACCCCGTTTTGTCGGCAGGGGCATACCCTCTTTCTCCGGGAACCGCCGCCCGTTTTCACACGGCCCCCATCAAGCTGCCGGCCGGCCAACTATCCGCCGCGGACTGGTATTTGCCCCTAAGCCCCAGCGTTTCCGTCGCCTACGAACTGCACGACATCCTGGCCCGCTGGCAGGTCCAGGGCGTGGCCCAAACCTTGGCCGGCGCCCCCGCCAACCCTGCCCTCGGGTTGTCGTTCGCCCCTTCCGGACGCATGCTGGCCTGGCCCGCCGGAACCGGGATGGCGGTAGCCAGCTGGCCTCATGGCGCCAAGACCCTGCCGCACGCCGCCGCCGTCGGCTTTACCGGCCATAACCAACTGGTGGTGGCATCGCAGGCGGGCGGGGAGATCATCCTGACGCGGCCCGGAACGTCAACTCCGCCCCTCCGGGTCACCGGGCAACCGGCCCAAAGCCGGCCGTTTGCCGCCCATGCCAGCCTGCTGGCCATCCAATCCGGGTCGGATCTGGGCTGGGTCAACACCGTCAGCGGGCACCCGGCCACCGCCGTCAAAGTTGACGGCGCCCGCTGGCCCGACCTCATCGCGGCCCGCCGCGCCGGCAACGCCTCAGCCTGGCTGTTGGAACGCCCGTCCCCTCTGCCCGCCTACTTATTAATCGTCACCACCCCGGGCAGAAAACCCGCCTGGTACCGCTGGCGGGCGGCCGAAGGACCGCAACTGGCGGTGGCAGAAGGTCGCATCGTCTTTAGTCAAAGCCTCTCCTCGGGGATCTGGTGGGCCGTCGGCGTCCGCCATCTGCACCCAATGGCGCTGGGAGCGGGGCTGGTGAGCGACGGTCCCTACGGACTGATTTGGCGCGCGTCGCAAGGATTTTCCCGGCTGACGGGAGGACTATCATGGTAACCGCCGGGGCCGCCCCCGGTTGCGCCCGCAACTTCCCCGCCGCGCCCGGAGACTAAACGGGGCCCACGCTCAATCACGCCGCCATCCGGTTCGCTCGAGATCGCTGGTTAATCTCTTGACCACCCGCATCGCGCTGGCATACGCCTCGACCAAGCTTCGAAACGGCACCGGGGTGACCGCGTCGCCCACCCCCCAAGCCCCTGTGGGCAGGCGCTCGGGCAGCACGTCCCAGCCGCCGCCGGGTCCGGTCAGACCGGCCACACCGTCCGGCTCCATGCCAATCCGCACCAGCACGGAGTCGCCGGTCCAGAGCCAAGAGCTCCCGTCGACTTTACGGATGCGGACCTGATAACCCTCCGGCGCTGGGGAAATCTCCTGCACCTCCGAGTCAAGATGAAGCCGCGCCCCGCTCTCCAAAACCTGGCGATAATACCCCGGGCGGGCCCGAAAGACATGCCGGCGATGCACCAGGTCGACCGCCACCCCCGCCTGCCGCAGGCGGACCACGGCTTCCGCTGCGCGGTCCCCGCCCCCCACCACCAGAACCGGCTGCGCAGGCTTGACCAGCAGCAGATCCGACACCGACCGTTCCTGAAAGGTCTCTTCACCCGCGATGCCGAGCTTGCGGGTCTTAAGCCCAGGCCCATAGATCAACACGTCCGCTGGAAAGGTCCGGCCGGCCGCGTCGGCAATCTCTTTGGCCCGGGCGTCGAAGGCGACAATCGGGTGCTCGAGCCGGACCGGAACCTGAAGCGCCGTCAACTGGTCCTGCAGCCGGGCCAAGAGGGTTTGGGCCGAAATCGAGGCAAATCCCGGCAGGTCCGGAATAGGGAGGGTGATGCTGTGGAGTTGTCCGCCCAGCCGCGCTTCGCGCTCGTAGAGAACCGGCTCGTGCCCGAGCCGCCGCACCCACACCGCCGCCGCCATGCCAGCCGGACCGCCGCCCGCAATGGCTATGCGCATCCGCGCCCCCTCCTCGATTTCGCCGGCTGGATCGGGAGTAGCCCGTTTGCCGGATCCCCCGCCGCGGGTCACCATCGGACAGCCACTGCGCCGGGCGGTCCCCGCCCGTTACACCGACCGCCGGCCGTCTAGCCAAGGCCTGGCTGTTGGCGCCGATACGCGCATACATTCAGTATACGGCCTGGCCGGACGGTGAACAGCGCACCGCGTCCCTGTCGCGGCGACTCGCTCAGACGGCAAAGCACGGCCCCATCACCAGCGGACGACGGCCATGTCCCGGCGGCCGAAAGCCGGACCAGAGCGCACAAAAGCGCCCCGCCTTGCCGGTCAGGGCGCTTACACGCCAATCCGCTGATCCGCCCACGGAAATCTTTCCCGGATGGCAAACAAAAAGGTGAGCGCACGCAGCGAGACAAACGAAAACATCCAGCTTCCGGTCACAAACAGGGCCGGATCCCAGTTAAAGAGCGGAGGCGGCACCAAACCCGCCCGCCAGCTAATTAGCGCAACATAAGCGACGGTCACGCTGAAACTGGCCCAGGCCTGAAGCGTCACGGAAAAAAAGGCCGGACCTATCCGCCGCCGCACCAGGACCCAAGGTCCCCACACCGCCGCCGCCACCAGCATGGCACTGAGCGCTTCGGTCGTCATCACCGGATGAAACATGCGGGCGTTGACCACGCTCCAGGGCAGCGCCCCCAACAGTGCGGCCAGCACTCCCGACACGGCCCCGGTCGCGGTCATGCGCCAGACATCGCGAAACGCG
Organism: Bacillota bacterium; assembly: GCA_021797825.1. GTDB lineage: Bacteria > Bacillota > Sulfobacillia > Sulfobacillales > Sulfobacillaceae > JAJZZA01. The sequence goes on from JAJZZA010000018.1 coordinate 51,647, forward strand.
ATGGCGCCGATCCAAAGCCGCCACCGCCGCCGCAATAGGAGGAGGTTCTGGCGGAGGCCGTTTTGGTTCACCGAATGAATGGCGGTGGAGACAAAGCCCCAAAGCGCCACAATTCGCCCCAACGCCATCGCCGCCAAAAATTCGGTGCGGACACTGACCAGCATAATGCCGATGCCGAAGACTAATTCGGCCAAAGAAAACAGGAACAACCAGCCGCGCTGCTGGCGGTCCGATACCGCCACCTGCTCCGCCAATACCGCCGGATCCCCAAGCCGCTGCATGGCCAGACTCATCGCCGCCTCGGCGGACACGCCGGCGCCCACCAGCTCCGCCCGGATGGCGAGAAGCTCCTGCCGAAGCTGCGCCTGCACCCGGCGGGCGTGATACTTGTTGACAATCCGGCTGCTGGCCTCATCCAAATAGGTTTCCCACATGACGCCCCCTCCTTTCTTTGGGTGATGGCGCGAAGACTAAACTTGATGGCCGCTTCGACAAACCGGGCGACCTCAAAGCATCATCGCGACTTTCGGACAGGTCAAGTGCTGTGATTATAGCACAATGTCACGAAATGGCAAAATGATCCCCGTACCCGGAACGGGCAATTTTCCGTCGGCGCGGCCGCGAAAATCCTCATGCGGCGCCATTCCCAACAAGAGACCAAGTGGCAGCAGGACGCGGCTAAAACAGACCGTGACGGTTTCGTATGCGAAAGGCAAACCCGGCACCGATCGGCCGTCGCGGCCGCTTTCTGGCAACACATCCTGCGCTTCTCACCCGATCGCGGCCCGTGCGGCTTGTGTCCCGTCGGCAACTTCCCGGCGGCCCGTGACCCCGAGTTATTCCCCCCAAAACAACCATCCTATGCCCCAGCGGCATTCGCTTGCCCGCTGGGATCGGCCGGTTTGGCTGACGCCTCGTCCCGGCGGCCCACGTCAACGACTCCGCTACCGGTCCCCACGTTTCCGCTGTCATCGATCATGCGGCCTGTGAAACCAAGGCGCCACACTCCTGGGGGCAAGACATTCTATTTGGCGACCGCCAAGACTGGTCCACCGACCAGATCGTGACCGCGTATCACGACGCCTGGCACATCGAGCATCCCGTTGGCCAGATGAAACCGACGGCGTGGCTGTGGTGGACACCGCGATTTCACCGGACCGATGACAAAATTTCGGTCCCCTTTCTCTGCGCGTTGGTGGTCACGTTGGTTAACCTGCTCCGGCGAGAATGCGCTCGAGGCGGCATCGAGCAGAGTGTCACCGAACTGTTAGACGAGTGGACGACGATTCACGAAGGGCGCTACCCTTTCCCGCGGAGAGTGGGGCAGCATGCTTGTTTGACCCTGACGGATCGCACCCCCCGGCCACAGCAACTCCTCGACCTCCTGGCAATGCCGGAAACTCACGCCATAGTCAGATAATTCCGTCGCATGGCGAAACCCCTTGCGTAGCAAGGGGTTTTGGACCTGCAGTGAGCTAAGCAGAAACTACCGCTGGTTGATTCCCATGGCGTTTGACACGAACGACATGTTTTCGGTTAGGGACTTGCTCACTGTCGGATCGAATTTTCCGGTGTATGCATTGATGGCAATTAGTCGCTCGTTGCCCCTGCGACGAAACATGCCAGCGAAAAACGGATAATGGATAACCGTCATTTGTTCGACTGCCAGATTTTCCAGGGCGTCTGCCGCCAATCCGAAACTAACGAGTTTTTTGCGATAGCGGGCTTTAGCGTTGTCGGTCGTGACCTCGCGGAACTTTTTCATGGTCGTCGTCAATGTGGTCGCTAGGGCCTTGGGCTTAGTTTTCGCGGGAATGACAGGGGTGTTGTGTTGGGTTGCGGTGGACGGTGCTATGGACATGCTTAGAAAATGCCGATCATCGAGGGCGTTGTAAAGTGCCCATACGGGAGTTGTCTTGATGGTTGGCTTGCGCAGGAATTCCTTGACCATTGTGGAAAGGTGGAGTTCTACCAAATGAAAAGGGAGCCAGATTAACCGAGCCCAGGCCTCTTGTTCACGGCCAAATCCTAACAGACCACGGGATTGACTTTCCATCATTGGCCGCAAATGTGATTCCGGCATCAGAGCGTCCACGAATGCCTCAATCGCATAGCGATTGTCTTGCTGCGCGTTAAGGTCCGCCAGACTGACCGCACCCAAATGGTGGGTTAATTCTTCAGGCCCCCACAATTCTATTTTTTCCTGTTGTGCCGATTTTTCAGCTCCACTTCTCCATCCTTGAAGCGAGACAATAATCCCTTTATTGATCCCAATATCAGAGATAATCATCGAAAGCTTCGACACCACATCTTTTTCGATTGGGGTCGACCAGGCCTTGCATTCAATTGCCAGCACAAATTCGGTAATGCCATCCGATTTGCGGGCTAGCACGTCGATTTCATGAAGCGCACCGGACTTCCCTTCCAATTTGGCGTTTAATTCGACCGCATATCCATTTAATCGAAAGTAGGTGGCCACTTGTTGCTCTAATCTGGCACCCTTAAGATTTGCAGTATATTCCATATTGCGCCCTCCAATTTCGTACTGTGAGATGCGAAGAGATCCTGAGGGTCCGTCCATCAGATTGCGAAATTCGATAAATGAAAGCGCGCGCCTTGCCATCACTTAATAGGTTTATTGTACCGTTCCACGATGGCCTTGAGTAGGCATTAGTCATTTTGAGCGGTCACCTCGAAATTGTGATCGCGCGGCAACACGACGATTTTCTGGAGCGAAGACAAGATGGCGGGTGGCAATGACTTGCGCACCGGACTCCAGCCAACGCATGCCGTTCCCATTTTCACGTTGTTTGAGCACCACCTTGTACGTGCTTTCCGCCATCCCGGAGTCAATAGGGATGCCCGAGGAGCTTTTTTCGTTGTGCGGGTAATTGGGCCTGTGGATAACTTCCTGGCAGCTCGAGCCCTCCGCCTGGGAGCTCGGAAATCGGCGGCAATCGTCCGTTCCCGGCCGTCTTTCCCGTGAGAGCCGCCCCTCACGGCACGCTAACGCACCGGGGCGCGTGCGCTCCGGTGGGCG
>JAJZZA010000082.1 GCA_021797825.1 Bacillota bacterium
CCTGTGATCGCCCGTCCCTGATCATCAATCGGGATTGTTCGTGCGGCGTTGGGGGTCAAGATGACGCTGTAGCCGCCGAATCTTGGAGTGATCACGCACGACCTCTGCCGCAGTTTCGCCTGGGTTTCCCCGGCGATGGCAATGGTCGAGGGGCCGATATCCAACCCCACATTTCGCCTCCTAAGCAGTGTTTGAACTGACCGGTCTTCGAATCAAGTTTGCGCACCGGGATCCCTTCACACACTAGTCGGGCGAACCATCGGCGGCAGTCTTTAATCGTCCGCCGAGGGCCAGGCCATAGGCGATGACCCGATCGCGATCGGCATGCTAAGCCAAGGGAAGAACCAAGCCGCCCCAGTGCAGTGTTCCGTCACGCCATCGGAGGCCGTCAGCAACACGGGGCTGAATCCTTCATGCGGTGGCCGCGTTGAAAAGATATCGGGTTCATTCTCGAATCCAGTGATAGGATCTGAACATCGCTGGGGATTGCGCGTATGATAAGCGGCTCATTTTCAAAGTACAGGATCGGTGCGGGCCGCTTTACAATGAAACATCGGCGTGGGGGCGGACGCGCGGGGCTGGAGTTGCTCAAGGCTTATCATGTACTCACCGCCGGACCTGACTGGATAGCCATCCTCGTATTTGAGAATGAGCCGGATATCGGTTTGGGCGACCGCCGCCAAATCACCACTGGCGGATTGGTAGGCAGACCGTCGCGGGGACCCATAGCCCCGTCCGAAGCCACACTGCGCCCTGTCCTCCGGTCGCGGTGTTCCCGCCTTTAGGGCCACACCCATGCCGGTGCCACCCAGTCAGTTGACCATTCGTCCAGTCTCCGCGGTTCCCGCCTCCTCCTATCACGATAACGGGCGTATCCATGAACTGATTTGCACCGTGGCCTCATAAAGCCCAAAGACCGGCACAATCACGGCCAGCAGCGTTAGCGGATCTTGGGAGGGAACCACCGCCGCCGAAAACACGGCGCTTGCGAAAAATGCGATGCGCCGACCCCGTTTGAGCTGTTTGGTGGTCAACCATCCCAGTTTAACCGCGATGCCGAGCCACATGGGAATGGCAAACACGGCCCCCAACGCCAAGCTAAACGTCGTCACAAAATCCAGATAGGACGAGGCCCGCACGGTTTCCGCAAACACCCCGTTCGCAAAGGTCATCAAAAACCGCAGTGAAGCCGGGATGACACCAAAGAATGCAAAGGCCGCGCCCGTCCAGAAGAGGAGCAACCCCGCCAACAGCGCTCGCCGCATCCAGGCTCTTTGCGCAAGCGGGAGCGCCGGGGCCAAAAATCGCCAGGCCTGATAAATCCAGACCGGCGAAGAGACCACCAGTGCCGCCGCCAAAACCACGTTGATCACCGTGAAAAACGGTTCGGTGGGAGATAACGTCAGGAGAGTGAGCCGACCAGGAAAGTCGGCCCGCGCCAGGTGGGCGAGATGCCATGGCCAAAGTACTCCCGCCATGAGTTCCCGCCATTTGACCGCCAGCGCCAGTGCAACCGCCCCGGTTACGCCTCCCGCCCACAAGATCCGGGTGCGGAGTTCATCCAGGTGACCAATGGTCGACATAACACGGTCCGGATTGGACGACGGGTGGCGATTTGTCTTGTTGGGTCCTCGCGACTTGGCAATCATCTTGCTCCCCGCCTCATCTTGTCGATGGCTTGCCATCGTCATCTTTCCGTATCGTCGGTGGCTGTCCATTGCCTTACCTGCTCCACGTATTGTTGGGCCGTCCAAGCAATCGCACGATACCCGCTGGCATTCGGCAAAGTGGAAACCAGCCGAGTCAGGATGCGTTGAATCTTTTCCCCCAGGATTTCAAGCCATTTGTCTCGGGACACGCCCAGCATACCGCCTTCATCGGCCGAAAGCATCACCGCCCAGAGCGCAAGCAACACCGAGAGGTGGTCGGGGCTGACCGGATACGCGCGCCCCGGAATGAATTCCGTCTTTTTCCAAGGGAGTTCCACCACCGCCGCCAAAATCCGCAGGTTTTGCGGGTCGTCCCGGTAAGCGTCCGGTTCTTCATCGTACAGGCTGAACGGGCTCCCGGAAACAGGCATCGAAAACCAGGCCTGGTATTCTCGCGTCAACTGTTCCTGCGAGATTTGATCCAACGAGGGCCTTGCCAAAGTGGCCGTCGGTTCGGAGACTTTTGTGATCTCGGGCCAAACCTGGACCTTCATCGCGTCCCATGCGGTATCTGGAGGCGGTCCGTCAAACAGGGCTGCCCAAAACCACAACACCTCCGCAATGGCCACACGAGGATCGGAGCCGTCTTGCGGCATGTTGTCCATCGCGCCAACCTCCTCGTTTTCGCGATTGGTTCTTACATTAATCCGAAGATCAAATTGCCAACGGATTCAAGGGTTCCGGCGAGGTTTTCTCCAGAGCCACCCGGGTGCTGTAGTAGTCCGCACCGCCGCCCACCGGGTCAATCATGCACGTACCCCATCCGTGCCCGTCGGTCAGCGTGGGATCTCTGCGCATCAGGGCATTCAGCCGCACCGGCGTATTGAGATGAGGATCCCCGTGGAAATGCCGTCCGTTGATAGTCCACTCGCCGGCGTCATAATGCCAGTGTCCGTATGACTGCGGAAAACTGACAACACCCAGCCGAACCCCTGGCATGATACGGATGGGTGCCCTAATCCCTTTGGGATAGGTGGCCGACCACACGCGCACCCAATCCCCGTTCGTCAACCCCAGTCGGCTAGCGTCCAAGGGATTGATGTCCAAGTATCCGACCGGCATCAGTTCCACCAGCCAGGGGTCAGCCCAGGTCCTCGCCTTGCTGTGGATGGGTTGCTTATAGGTGGACAACATGAACGGATATTTCCGAGGATCATCGATGGTGTCTAGAACCGTGCCATCGAACAGAGTGACCGGCTCCCAGCGTGCCACCGGCACGAATGTCTTGCCCGTCAAGCTGTTGTGGGTTTTGGCGAAGGTGGCGTTATACACTTGCACCGGGAGCTTCCCCGCCCCGTATTGATAGGTCATGGCGACAGGGCGCAACGCGCCCGGCAGATAGGCCACATCATAGTCCTCGAATCGGCCGCCGCGGGCTAACACGTAGCCCGCCTTGCGCCACTGCGCCGGAGTGATGGCGGAACCATGCCGTTGCTGCCAGCGCTGGGCGGCTTTGATTTCTAAAGCCGTTTGGGCATCGGGCACTGGCCCCGTTTTTACCAGCCGGTTATTTTGCAGTGCGTGGTAGTCGGGATAATAGGCGATATTGGCTACCATCTTCAGATAGTAATCCTCCCGGCTGGTAAGCTCTCCCCCTTCGAGAAAAGCGTTCTGGCCAAACCCCGGGAGATTTAGCCTAAGCGCCACATCGATCAGAAATTGCTCGACTGACATCGGCTCCCCGGAGGGGGTGCGAGCCGTCAGCGGCTCAATCACCGGCTGCCGCACTCCGATGGCGCCGGTCGGCACGGTAGGAAATCCCGGCAACATCCCCCAGGTTTCCAGGTACGTGGTGTCGGGAACAATGTAATCGGCATACTGGGACGATTCCGCAATTAGAATGTCGCTCACAATATAGAGTGGGACTTTGTTAAGGTCTTTCACCAACCGGAACCAAGGCAACGACTCGTCAGGAAGCCCACTCATGCTGGGAGGCGCCGACCAAGCTGGATTGGCTTCGTGCTGCAGCAGAATTTTAACCGGATACGGATATTGATACCAGGCACCCGCAAATATTTCATGCCAAATCCCAAACCCGAACGGATACCACGGCCGAGGAGTGGGAAAGGGATTCTTGCCCGCTTTCACCGCCGCTTGATAGAGCGAGGTTTTTTCATAAAAGCTCTTTTCCCGGGAGATGGGAACCCCCGTCGGCACCGTGCGCGCTGGTGCCGGCCATTTGGCCAGACTATAGGGAGCTCCTTTGTAACCTCCCATAAAGTCGGCCGGCTTGCCGCCGACGATATAGCCCCCTGCCCAGTCAATATTGCCGATTAAAAAGTTCAAGGTTAGAATGCCGCGTCCGGTGTACACGCCGTTGGTATGCATGGCGGGTCCCCGATAAAAATCGGCCACCGCCTTTCTTCCGTGACTGGTAAACTCCGTCGCCAGCTGATGAATGGTCGATTCCGGAATCCCTGCAACTTCCGCATAGTCGGCGTAAGTGTGGGCTATCGCCTCCTGGTACAGCACCTGAAACGCGGTTCGACAGGAAATCCCGTTGACTGTCACCGATTTTTCGGTCATGTCTCCGGTAGGCCATAAGGCGGCCTCGAAACTGGCCGCGGCCAGTACCGGGTGCCCGCTGGCTTGGTCAATAACCACGGGTTCCGGGGCTTTAGAATCGCCAACCGTGGTTAGCCCGGCTTGGGCCGCCGTGAGAAATTGCCCATCGTCCGGATGAGCCGGATCTTGGATGACTAACCATCCGGCATTGCTATAATCCAATTCTCCTGCCTTTTGGGCGGCAGAATAGCTGGGTGATGCCAAAAAGCGCGTGTTATACCGGTGGTGTTCGATAATGTGGCGGATCATGCCCATAATGAGCCCCCCGTCGCCCCCCGGCTGGATTTTCACGTGTTGCGTTGCGCGCCCCGCGGAGTTCGGCGTGTTGGGATCCACCAAAACAAATTTGAGCGGTCCCGCGGCGCTCGCGGACGCGACTTTGCGCGCCAGGGTCTGCATGGGGAAGTTGGCGTTGTAGATGTTGGCTCCAAACCAGATGATATATTCCGCATTGGCAATATCCGGCTTTAACATTGAGATGGCGCCATTTAAGGACTGCATGGTCGCCACATGGTGGTTCAATTCACAGATGCCAACATGGGGCAAGGCGTTAACGGAGCCCAGCGCGGAGGCAAAGCGGGTCAAAAACGTGGCTTGGCCCGGTTCCGACCGTCCCCAAAACAAGACAAACTGGTTGGTGATGGGGCCGAGATCAGGATGTTGGGAATCGACCGGGAGGTCGGGCCCTTGGCCATTTCGCCACAGGTCTTTAAATCCCTCCACGTAACGGGTTTCTTCTCCCGCGACCTGGCTAAACAGTCGTCCCCCATCGGTCACCTCCTGAATCAACTGTCCCCAGCTAATGGTTTGCCACTGTCCCGAACCCCGCGGACCAGATCGCTTAAGGGGATAATATACGCGATAGCGGTCATAGACGGTCTGTCGTCCCGCCTGGCCACGCGCACACAGCGAATGCGGGATGGTGGTGTGCAAAGACTGTTCCACAGAGGACCCATACGGCAACTGTGGCTCCGTGGTGTTCGGGTGATAGGGATTGCCGTCCAGTTTAATCAGCACCCCATTGAAAATGCGGGCCTCAATCCCGCAGTCGCTGCGGCATTGCCGGCACACGCTGTATTGCACATCGACATCTTTCCACACTTCGGTGCGCATGGGATAGGTATAGGTTCCGCGCCGATGAAACATGCCCCCCAGCCAGGGCCAAACCCCCCACGCGCTCGACAACGCGCTGGCCACCCCCACTGATCCCACCACAAAAGTGCGGCGCGACATCTCCTGGTCAGTGAAACTCATCTTATACACCCTCCTTATCGGACAGGGAAGAGCTCCCCTCACGGTCTCGGTCCGCGACTATCGACTATGACGGGTCCAGTACTCGATCCAAGTCTGGTCCCATGGCAATAACAGGAGTTGCAACGCGATTAGCAAGATGGCGATAGCAAAAACCCCCACCACGGTTTGCACGCTGTCGCGGCCTAGCCAGGGCGGGCTATATTGCACGAGCCCTTGCGAGACTTTGGGCTGCAGCTGCCCGCCGATCACGGTGTCGTAGCGCATGGCGTAGACACTCACCAGCACCAGCAGACTGGTAATGCTGGCCCCCAGCCGGGATCGTCGGACCATCGGGAAAAAAGTCAGAATCATGGCCGCCGTCAAAAATCCCAGCTGCAATCCCCAATACATAAAGGTCAGCGGTCCCCCCATGAAAATCGCATGAAAACCCGCATAGGTGGGTCCCGTCGTATAAGCCTGCACGCCAGCGTTAAGAAAATCCACCAGGTCGAGAAACAAGTCCACAAAAATCGTCCACATCAACAAATTCATCAGTCTCGCGACCAGGCCCGTGTCCACCGCCTGGCGCGAAACCAGTCCGCCCACGACAGTGACATAGGCGAGGATCATCAGCGCAATCCCGGAGACAATCGCGGACACAATAAAGAGCGGCATCATGAGGGGATTGCTCCACAAGTGCCGGGCTTTGAGCGATCCAAAAATAAATCCGATGTAGCCATGAAAAGCAAAGGCCAATAAGATGCCAAACGCGGCCAAAACCACCAAAATCGCATGCTCACGGCGCTGAGCGCGGGGGGACACATCCCTCCACCCGAATGTCAGCCACCGATGCCAAACGGCCCGCCAACCGGCGGCGCGGTCCGCCAGATAAATGTTGTCTTGGCGAAAAATAAAGTAGGTCTCGGCCAACGCCAACAACACATAGACGGTCCAAATCAAGGGAAAAAGACCCATCGGCGCGTAAGGCACATGCGGGCGCGTATAAAGTTCCAAGAAACGGGACGGTTGCCGCGCATCCGCCAAGGGAGCCAAGGCGGCAATCAGCAACAGTGCCAGCGTAACAATGGCGGCAAGTTTGGCCAAGGGTTCGAACTGTTTGGCGCCAAAGACTTTGGACAATGCCCCAACGATGAATGATCCGGCCACCAGACCCGATAAATAGGGATAAATCACAATTAAAATTCCCCAATACACGTGTTCTAATCCTAATAAAGACCCGGTTTGGAGAGGCATTCCCGTCACACTCCCTTTTATCCCGCACCTCTACCTCACGGCAACGGTGCTGTCCGCGTTGCTGGTGTAGGTAAACACCATGTGTTGAATTTCCGGATCATCAACCGTGGCGATATCGCCACTCATTCCGATATAAAAGACTTGCGGATCGGTACCAAAGTCAGGATGCCGAACGACATGCGGGTACTGGGCCAACAACAGGGCAACCTCACTATTGGGATCATTGGCGTTGCCGAAAACTCGCGCCCGCCCCACACACGTCGTCACGCAAGCCGGCAGAAGACCTTCATCCACCCGTTCCACACAAAATGTGCACTTGTCAGCGGTATGCGATACCGGATTGAGAAACCGGGCATCATACGGACAGGCGTTTACACAGGTGCCGCAGCCAATGCACAGATCGGGGTCGACTAGCACAATGCCGTCTTCGCGTTTATAGGTGGCCATGACCGGACAGATATTCACGCAAGGCGGATTGTCACAATGATTGCAGAGTTTGGGAACGTTCATCAAGCGAACCTCTTGCCGATAGCGGCTCCCATTGACAACGATGTCCCCGTTTGGGTCGGGTACGGTCTCACCGGTTTGATAAACATCCACCCAGGTACGGTATACCCCAAGCGGGACGTTGTTTTCCGACTTACAGGCGACAACGCACGATTGGCACCCAACACATTTTCTGAGATCAATCACCATTACCCAATGTTCCTTGGGATGGGCTTGGTCAATGCGTTGAAATTGGTCATGGTAGATTGGAAGGTGGTTGGGATTTAAAATCGTCTGCCACTCATTCCATCCGTCGTTCACATCAAGGCGGGGGTTGTCCCAACCTTCCCAGCTGGTGTTGGCCGCGGGGTTCAAATGGGGAGAGGAGGGCGGGACGTTGGCGGCGCGGGCTTTTCGTGGTAATAACAGCGGCAAACTCATTCCGATTCCCGCAACCACCCCTTTAATCACCGCATCTTTGCGGGAAAATTCGTCGGCGCGGGCGGGTGTCTGCGATTCCTCGCTGGGCACGATTTTTTACCTCCCTTGCTCGGGCGGTTCAGTGGGGGTAATGACCTCGGGAGACGCCTCCCGGGTATCGACGGACCGGCCTATTTGCGTCATGGCTTGGCGAAATTCGCGAATACCCTTGCCCAAGGACGAGCCGATTTCCGGCAGTCGGCGGGGCCCAAATATCAGCAATGCCAAAACCAGGATAAATACCAAGTGAACAGGCGTCAGCAAATCGTCCAACATCATCAATCCCTCCTCACGCTTCGTTCTGTCTTCTACCCTCGGCGCTTGGGATTCTGTACACTGGCGCAAGCCTCATAATGGCTGTGTGTAAAATGACACCATAAAAGTATAGTGAATTCGCGCTAGGAATAACGGTCGTAAGGTCCTACCCAAGAGAACCTCGGGTCCAAAAGCCATGGTCCGAAGGTCTCCTGGTCGTCCGCGCGGGGACAATTGACGCTATTTCCAGACCTCAACCCTACATCCCCATCACATTGGCCGGGTTTGAACCCTGGCACCCGGTGGCCCCTTTGTGTCATCCTTGCTAAACTTGGATCAAGAACCGCGCGCGCCGCCCGGCGACGGGATGTCGGCACCCGCCGGCGGTGTTCTCGGTCTGGAGTTGGCGGCCCCAATCCGCGGCAATTCACGTGTGATTGATGACGGCGGATCGTCCGAGAATGAAAACCCGACGGAGCCCAAGGCCGCGGATGATGTGCCTCCCGCGCCAGTGGAAGGGAGAGCCGCTAAGAGAGTGAAGGCATGGATGGTTAGAACCCCCCGGATCCATTCGCACTCTGCGAGCCCGCCATTGGCACCCCATTCGGGCCATATATCTGCCGAAGGGGATTATCCACGGGGGTTTTGGGTAACCATACGGCACGTGTGAGGCCAGTTGCGGCTCTTTGCTGGCTGCAATGCCGAGTGACGCAGCGGCCAGCCGCCAAACGTCCACGGGCAAGTATTGTCCAGATTAGCGCCAGATAGCGAAATCCGCGGCCGTTGGCCGGGGGCGCACGGAATCCCGGGGGTGAGCGAGCCAACCGCGATTGCACACTGAAATTCAGATGGAGCCGTTTCCCGTCGGCACGTATTGGCGGGAATTCGCACTACCACCGCGGGGCCGGCGTGTTGCGTAGGTTTGCGCCTCAGCGGGCGTGATCATAACAGGAGACGCAAAGCGCCGTGTAGTGATTTTCTCCTACCACCACGCGGTCGGATTCGTGAGTCAAGCGAAACGAAATGACGGCGTCTGCTGTTCTGCATCCGGTGCAAACGGCATGGACTTTCACAATATTGTCAGCTAAACACATTAGGTCGCCCATGCATCCAAAAGGGTTTTCCTGGTAATCCAAGTCCAGTCCCGCAACAAAAACACGTTTGCCGTCATGCCTTAACCTCTTCACCACCGCTACCAACTCCTGGGTAAAGAATTGGGCTTCGTCGATGGCCACTACGTCGATAGCGGAAGTTATCATCGCCAGCATAGATTGCGCGTTTTCTGCGGGGACACCGAAAATTTGTAGGGTTCCGTTTAACCCCTGCAACCGCTTTTCAATGTCGCGGGCACTGCCGCGAGATGCCAGCCGGGGATAAAACACCGCGACGGACAGCTGCGCAATCAAAGCGCGTTCGATGAGACGGGACAATTCCTGGGATTTACCGGAAAACATCGATCCTGTAATCACTTGAATGTAGCCAGCCATGACAATCCCCCACAGAAAATGAATTCCGCGTCATCATGCATTTTCACGTCCTCCTATAATACCTCAAAGGCAAGGGACGGACATTGTGTGCGGAAGAATTGGTGCCGCATCGCAACAGCGACCGAATCACGGGGCATTCCATCGCCTGCGTATTCCGGTGTAATCCCCCAGGCATTCTAGTAACTCAAGTTTCTCACGCCGAAATCGGCAGTTTTCGGCGTAACGACACGGGTATTCGGTCCAAAAATACCGTCAACGGGCGATTAATTGCGGTATCAGATAGGTGTAACTCGTCCGATCGGGCAGCCCGGAGGGCCGCCATGAGTAGATGCCAGGCTTCCACGAAGCGTAGGTCGGCCATTTCATCGCACATCGCCCAGAATAAGGTCCCGATGGTGCGATCATCGGTTTCGTCGCGTGCCGCGCCGGCTAACAGTTGGTAACGGAGACATACGATGGTGGTGCGGGCCACTAAGTGGTCGTAGGACCGGCCGTGAAACTCGGGGACCAAATTCAGGACCGATTTGGCGGATTTGAAAAAGACTTCGCGACAGCCCCCAGCGGCCGCCTTCCACGGCCATGGGAAGCGACGACGGCCCCCCCTGCGGACGATGCGCCGGGTCAGGGATCACCCCCACCGGAAACGTCTTCGTGCCGAGGGTCAGGCGATCCGAGACGATCGCGCCGGTCTGCTCCTCCATTTGCGGCATAAACGCACATCACTCTGCGGTGAGCCACCCGGTCTGCCTCCCACTCGTCTTTTTGAGCTGCGGACCGCGCGGCTGCACGCAGCGCGCATAGGCGGGCCGGAAGCGGAGGGCGCCATTGCGCAGGATCGGCGCGGGCACCGGTTTGCGCAAGGCGGTGTTCTCCGGGATAGAGCGGCTATACTCCTGATCGACCGGCAGCCTCTCGCCCGCCGTGCCCACCATGCGCTGCGGAAAGCGGCGATCGTCGCGGTCTGCTTGGACCTTGGCGTTATCGATCAGCCGTTGGCAGCCGCTCCACCGGAGGAAGATCGGCTCCTGACCGGTTGCGGGCGCGCGGCGAAATGTGTAGCCGCTTGGCGTCGCGAACTCCTCCCCTCCCGTAAACGGATGTTCTCTTACTCGTATAACACCCCCCGCTTTTTATTGGCCTGGTGCAGGGTGATCGAAAGAATCCTCGGATTCGTCATAGGGGCCGCTCCCGCTTGACCCCACCAGTACTCGCTGTAAAGCTCGCCTCCTGACCTGCGGCCTAGGAAGGGGAATGCGCGGGCGTTGTGTTCAGCCAGGCCACGCAGTCGGCGATGGCCGCGTTGAGCTCCGCCCAGGTGAAAAACTGCCGTTTGCGTAAGATGGCCAGAACCCAGCGTTTCACCAGTTGTACCCCGGTCTCGGCGGGAGCTTTGTGCGTCGGTTTCCGTACCCGCGCCGGCACAATGACCGTGTCGTAATACTGCGCCATTTCCAGACACGACCGATGCAGGTAGGGTTCGTAGGGATGGGGCTGTTGCACCGCCGCCTTGGGATTGTCCGACACCACGCAGGCACCCCGTCCAACGCTTGAAAGGCGTGCACGTGCCGTTGAATCCACGAACTGACGGACTGGTCGGGGTGCGCCTCGGCGAAGACATAATGGCTGTAGCCTAGGACCACGAAGATCTGCGCCGGATGCGATGCACCGGTGCCCCCATCGATGACGGGTACTGTCGGCCCGGCATAATCGACAAAGACTTTGTCACCGGGTTGATGGGGTTGGCGGAGCACGACGTCAAGCCGTTTGCGCCAACGGTGGTAGTGCACGCAAAATTGGGAGTGTTGCAGGGCATCGCCGGGATGCTCCCGCTGATATTCGAGCCACGCCAATTCCCGTGTCATCCCTTTAGTGGTCCGCAAATCCTGATCAATCCGGGGCCAATCCGGTTCCAGCCGCGTACGCGGACGTCCTTGGTTGCCGGGGTACAGGCGCCGTTTCAGCTCGGCGTCGCCGATGTCCGGTAGCGGCCAACTGAGTTCCGCAACCTGGACCCGCTTTAGCACATCGCCCACGGGGGGTGATGGATGCCTAAACTCCGACCGATAGCGCGATCGGTGTGGCCTACGTGATGCCGGCGTCAAATCTCCCGAATGTGTCGCATCGGAATCCTCCGTTTCGCCATCAACTCCTCTCCTTCGACGTCGTGATGACACCGAAAGATAGTGTACGGGCCCCCGGGGGGGTGGAGATTTACCGGAACCGGTGGGGGAAACTTTTCGGCACGAATGCTGGTAAATTACTGGACGAGGTGGTGGGAATTTACCGAAATCGGTGGAGGATTAGGTCCGGAATCCGCATCGCGGGAGGTCGCGATCCCGACCCTTTTGATATCCTCATTCTGCAAGCTGTTTGTCACCCCAAACCGCCTCGCAATGCCCATCCACGCGCGACTTGCCAAACGACAATCCCTTGCGCCGGCGGCCATCGCCCCGTACGTTCACACCAGCGGCATTGAGCCGCCGAAAGCCCGGCGATGCCGCAAACTGCCGATGGTCTTTGCCCTATCCTGACAGATCGTGCGAAAACTGGGCATGGCCGGAGGTGGGCAATCCACATGGGACTAATCCCAAACCTCTGGGGGAACTCATAAGAAACGTCCCTGACAATTGCCGCTCACTTTATTCCCCTCGCGTTTTTCCAACCACGATATCCCTTTGGCGGACAACAATTGAGGTAATTCATGGAAGTGGGGCGGGGATCATACGGTGGTGTCGCTCTGTGACCCTTGAGGGGGTATGGCAACGATTCGTAAATTTTCCACCATAAGCCAGATTCTGGTAGTGATGAAAGGCCGGTGGGTCGGCCATCCAATAGTCGACCGGTGGCCGCTTCCCAGTTAAGAGCACGGCAACGATTCCTTTTGAGCACTCTGATAAGACCGATCTTGGTAAGGGAAGACGATGGCTCAATCTTATGAGGAGCATTCTCTGAGAGGTTTCCGACATCGGTCTGTTGAAACAACAATGGCATCATCCCTTGCGTTATCGTCCATATAGGAATCATTCAGCAACTCTTGTCGAATCCGGTCGACACGTTT
The DNA here is from genome assembly GCA_021797825.1 of Bacillota bacterium. Classification (GTDB taxonomy): domain Bacteria; phylum Bacillota; class Sulfobacillia; order Sulfobacillales; family Sulfobacillaceae; genus JAJZZA01. Next base: position 12,528 of record JAJZZA010000082.1, read on the forward strand.
TGAGCCCATAAAAGAGGATGATTGCTAACAGAGAAGTGTTTGATTAGACCGACATGAGTGATAATAGCGCTCTTGTCTCTCGCCAAACATGAGGAGGTGAACGCATTGTTATCGTGGGCTCGCAAAGCTTTGATCGGTGCAGCCGTCATGACAGCGGTATCGGGATTAGGCGGTGGATTGGCTTTGGCGTGTACCGTTTCGTCTAATCATCAATTTGATGGAGCTATGGTTTCTGCTTCGCCCTCGCAAGGTTGGCAAGGGATTTCTGCCAATATTGATTGGGCTGAGCCCTCTGTTTGCTATAAACAAAGCTCTGCATGGACTATGCTGGCTTATAACCCGAGTTCCAACTATTATTATGATGGATGGGCTCAAGTCGGCTGGTGGCATTTGAATGGCAATCCAGTGATGGCATTCTCCCAGTGGAAAAATACTGATACCAATATACTTAATACCATGACCTATTATCAAGTGGCGGCAAATGCCTCCCATACTTATGCGACGCTTTATACTGGCTATGGCGGTCAAAACTATTACAACATGTATATCGACGGGGTGGACGTGACCAACTCGTCGCAAGTGAATTGGACCTCAGACTCGGTTCAAGTGTTCGCTGAAGTCTCTAATCCCGTGGACTATTTTGCAGGAACGGTGGCGCTTCCTTGTGAATTCTGGCGTTTTCAGCGCTACGCTTCGGGATCGTGGCACTCAACAAGTTTTAGCCAAGGCGACATGCAGAATTACACCACGTATGGTGGACAAATTTACGGGTATCAGGGACAGAGCTTTTACACCTATGACACCCGTACCAGTTAATTGTTCAGAGGGGAGGAGAATCAATGCGACGTGCAGTACTAGCGGGGGTGTGGTTATCATTTTGGGCGCTGGGTTACTTTGGGGGTGGTCCTCCTTAACCCAGGCGCAGACCCAAGGCCTATCGACTACGTTGGCAAGCAATAACATTCAGTTCCAGCCCAGCACCCCGACTACGGGGGTGGTGAGTGCCGCTACGGCTATTGCCCATGCCAAACAGGCCGCGGGGTCGCAATGGAATGCACAAGGCCCAATCTCTACTCAGTTTGGTACCGTGACGACATCGTTATACCACGGGCCGGCCTGGACCGTCTCTGTTCCTAATGTGGTGGTACCGGTTGCAGGGCCCGCGCTCCCAAACGGTGCCTCCGCAACCTCTCATACCAGCACCGGGACGTTGAACATTATCGTGAACGCTCAATCCGGACAGCCCATTGAAGGCGTGTCTCAATCAACTATCACGTCACCCAGTCCTTAACGGCCAAATTTTACTCCCAAGGCCCCCGTGATCGTAAGGGATATAATACTACGGTCACGGGGTTATGACTTTGAGCGGGCATACATTTTCCCATGTTTCGCACCCTTGGACAGTTCGGGGCATCCTATGACATGAATGCTTCCCAGACATCCCCGTAGATTGGTGTCGGATCTCACGCTGTTTGGCCGATTTTTGATGGTTTTTTCTCAAATTGGCTGTCCGCTCTCGAAGGGTCCATCGGGACGCTCG
>JAJZZA010000083.1 GCA_021797825.1 Bacillota bacterium
TTGTGGGCTCGCAACGCTTGTAGCGGGTGAATGCCCCGACTGGTCCCCCAGCCGACGATACGATGGCCCGGTTCAGTCCGGCTTGGGCTGTCGCCCCGTGGGGGAGAAAGCGCCCGGCCGCATCCTGCACCTTCGGCCGCTTCGTCAGGTTTGGCATCGACAGGGCTTCGAACATCACCCAGGCCGGCGTATCCTCGACGGCCAGACCATGACTGGTCTGATGCGCATAGTCCTCTCGGACGTTCTTTTGGGATTGCGGGGAGCGGGCGGCGTGTCGCTGCGCGCTCCGTTAGTTCTTGGACCCTGGCTTGCGGCGTGCCGCTTGCCCTGGCCATTTTTTATGCTGTCGGCGGGATTTGTCGATCCGCTCTTGTTGCACCGGCGGGAGATCGAAGGGTTGCCCGTCTGAGGTCATCAGCGGCTTGGCCACGCCGTGATCCCCGCCCAACGTGCGCTCGGCCAGTTGCGAGGGAGCGAGGTGAAATTTGTCGCCGTTACGCGTCGCGAACCCCTCCCCTCCCGTAAACGTATGTTCTCTTATTAGGAGGTTGATCGAAAGAACACTCGGATTCGTCCTATGGGCCGCTCCCGCTTGACCCCTTCTGACCTTCGGCCTAGGCAGGGGAATGCGCGGGCGTTGTGTTCAAGGGGCGCTATTTTACAGACCGTTCTGGCGGCTTCGGGTCGTTGGTATCGTCGTTCTCAGGCGGACGGGATGAGGTCGTCGCACTCGCGGAGTTCTTGACGACCGAAACGCGCCCGGTCGGCTCGAGCCGGGCCACTTTAACATCCTTGAGCCGAGCTCCGTTTTGCCGGAGTTCGGTGAACAGGTCGGCATGGGTCATCCGTTCGCGCCGCAGCGCCGCTTCATCAATTCGGCCGTTAGTGACCACCGGGACCGCGACACCTTGAGTTATATGCTCTAGCCAGCGGAAGCGCGCGTTAAGCCAGGTCAACAGCCATTGCAACAAGCCAAGCGCCAGGGTGATGGCGATGGCGTTGACGAGCGGGGTTTTGACATCCTCCATGCCAATCGCCACCGCTTCGCCCAACATAATCGAGACGGCAAAATCGAACGGGCCCATTTTCCCCAGAGTGCGTTTTCCCATAAATCGGAATACGGCCAACGCTGTGAGCCATAGGATGGCCGTGCGGCCGATGAGGTGTGCCAGTTCCATAAAATTCATGATGTCGTCTCCTTCGGGATCCCCGTTATGGCTTGATGCGGCTTCGCGCCTGCCATTGGGTCAGCGCAACCGGATGTCATTAGCGTTCCCGGCAGAAAATGTCGTATACCGGATGTTTTTCCCATTGTTTATGGGAGAAAGCGTGCAGATTTGTTAGAATGGGAGAAGAAATCTTCCGGGGGAGGACTTATGAGCTTAATAGGCGATGATGTGCTAAAAAAAGCACGGGATATGAATGTCAAGTTTGTGCGCTTGCAATTTACGGACATCCTGGGAGTCGTGAAGAACGTGGCGATTCCTGTGGAATCGTTGCCTGCGGCGCTCGACGGGAAGATTATGTTTGACGGGTCATCGATTGAAGGATTTGTGCGGATTGAGGAGTCTGACATGTATTTGGCTCCCGATCCGGACACGTTTGCGATTTTCCCCTGGAAGCCGCGGGAAGGCACTACCGCGCGCCTTATGTGCGACATTAAGAATCCGGACGGAACACCTTTTGCCGGTTGTCCGCGGAGCGCGCTTAAACGCGTGTTGGCCGAAGCGCAAGATATGGGCTACACGATTCAAGTCGGACCCGAGCCTGAATTCTTCCTGTTCGAATATGATGCCAATGGCAAGGCCACCACCCGGACGGTCGACCAGGCAGGGTATTTTGACTTGTCCCCGGTCGATTTGGGGGAGGATGCCCGGCGGGAAATGGTTCTGACCTTGGAAGACATGGGGTTTTCCATCGAAACCACTCATCATGAAGTGGCACCGGGTCAGCACGAAATTGATTTTCGCCACGCCGACGCGCTAAAGACCGCTGACAACATCGCGACGTTCCGGTTTGTTGTGCGGACGGTGGCCAGAATGCATAACATGCATGCCACGTTCATGCCCAAACCCATTTCCGGCATCAACGGGTCGGGGTTGCACCTGCACCAGTCGCTTGGCAATGACAACGGCAACGCATTTTGGGACCCCAAACAGCCTGACGGGCTCTCCAAACTGGCCCACCGCTATGTTGCGGGTCTCATTCATCACGCCAAGGCGTTCACGGCGATCACCAATCCGCTGATTAACAGCTACAAACGATTGGTTCCCGGTTATGAGGCGCCGGTGTACATTGCCTGGTCGATGGGCAACCGGAGCCCGATGATCCGGGTGCCGGCGGCCAGAGGGTCGGCCACGCGGATTGAGTTGCGCTCCCCTGACGCCGCGTGCAATCCCTATCTGGCGCTGGCGGTAACCATTAAGGCGGGACTGGATGGAATTAAGCACAAGTATGATTTGCCGGCCCCGATTAGCCGGAACATCTATCGGATGCACGAGCACGAACGCCGCGAACTGGGTGTTGAGAACTTGCCCGAAGATCTCAATGAGGCCCTGAACCACTTCGAAAACGATGCCGTGATGTGGGAAGCGCTCGGCGATCACATTGCCAGCCGGTTTCTGGAAGCCAAACGTATTGAATGGGACATCTATCGAAATGAGGTGCATGACTGGGAGATTGGTCAATACCTGACCATCTACTAGCCAAATCCCGTATCGGCCGCCGCCTCCTGGCCAATCCCGGGAGGCCCTCCGCACTGGTCCAGTCACTGCCATCGCCCCATCCCCGCCTCCGGCATCTCTACCCTCCACGCATTCCGTGCGCGACCACAGCCCCTGACGCCCGCTGTCGCAGTGGTGCCCCGGAACATCACCAACCATGTTGCCTAACTCGGCGCAACTCGGCAGATGGCGCGCATCGCCGACTTAACGTCCCCAGAAGTTTGCCAGGCGCTTCCCATCGTAGTATAAACATGCATAGTTAATGTATAATGATTCCTCAGAGGAGGAGCTCGGGATGCGTGTGGGGGTTGTGGGCGCGACCGGTTACGCTGGGCAGCAGGCGGTCTGGTGGCTGGCGCGCCACCCGGAACTCAAGCTGGTCACGGTCGCGTCGGCTCATGAGGCGGGAGGACCGACGGATTCATATTTTGCCGGTCTACCAGGGATCCCAAACCGATTTGGATCCATCGGGGATCTCGACCATGAGTCGCTGGATGTGATTTTTGCGTGTCAGGGTCCCGGGCAATTGACCGCCGCCATTGCGAATTGGGCCGACGGCGGAGCCCGGGTAGTGGATTTGTCGGCAGATTTTCGCTTTCGCGACCTCGCGGTCTATGAACGATATTACGGGTCCCATCCGATGCCGGTCTTGGCACGGCACGCGGTGAGCGGCTATGCGGACGATCCGGCCATGGCCTATCGTGGGGCGAAGGTGGTTGGCAACCCCGGGTGTTACCCCACCGCGTTTTATATGGCGATAGGGCCGCTGGTGCGTGAGGGCGTGACGTTGGGAACAGTGCTGGTCGATGGCAAATCCGGTGTGAGCGGGGCAGGCCGAAGACCCCAGACCCATCTGTTGATGGCGGAAATGGCCGAGAACGTCGAGGCCTACAGCCTTCCAGGGGAACATCGGCACACCGGGGAGATGGAAGAGGCGGTGGCCGCGCCGGTAGTATTTCAGCCGCATTACATGCCCATCGCCCGCGGGATGGAAGTGACCATTTATCTGCCCGGAGTGTCTATTGGCGTGCGCGACGTGTTGGCCACTTGGCAGCGATTTTATGCGGGTTCGCCCTTTGTGCAAATCGTGATGACGGGTTATCCGCGCACGGCGCGGGTGCGCGGGACCAACCGGGCGGAACTGGCCGTGCGCCGCGACGAACGCACAGGGACGGTGGTGCTCTACTGCGCCATTGACAATTTGGGCAAGGGTGCGGCGGGACAAGCCATTCAGCATGCCAATCGCTGGCTGGGGCTCGACCCCGCGCTGGGCCTGCTGTAGGGCAAGATTACAAGGTCCGGCGGTCTCCGGACGAAGGAGTTTGTGCGATGGCGACAATGCATGACGGTTTTGCGCTGGAATCTGGGGATGTGGGCACGCCGGCGGGATTTAAGGCCTATGCGGCGTTCGCCGGTATCCGCTATGAGGGCCGTCCCGATATGGCCCTAATCTGGTCGGCCAAGCCAGCCGTGTTCTCCGGGATGTTTACCACCAACTCAGCTGAAGCGGCGCCGGTACTGGTCACCCGCGAGGTTGCGCTCTCGGGATTGTCGCAGGCAGCCATTATCAATTCAGGCAATGCCAACGCGATGACCGGGGCCGAAGGCATGGATCACGCGCGGAGGATGCAGGGGTCGCTAGCCGAAGGGCTGAGCATTCCGCCAGCCTTTGTCGCCGTCGCTTCGACCGGTGTGATCGGAGTCCCGCTCCCGATGAAGCGAGTTCTGGGCGGGGTAGAGGCGCTGGTTGCACAGTGGCAGCAGGGCGGAGACGGGGATGGCAAGGCCGCCGCCGAGGCCATCTTGACCACCGACACCGTCACCAAAGCCTTGGCGGCGCGCGTGCAATTGGCAGGCGGCGTGGTGCATATTGGCATGATGGCCAAAGGTTCCGGGATGATTCATCCGCAAATGGCGACCATGTTGGCGTTTTTCACCACCGATGCCGTTATTGCCAAAGACAGCCTGGACGAGATGATCCATCGTGTCGTAGACCGCTCGTTTCACCGGGTGTCGGTGGACGGGGACCCCTCCACCAACGACATGGTGCTTTGCTGGGCCAATGGGCTGTCCTCGGTGGCAGTCGCAGACCCGCCTGACCGGGAACGGTTTGAAGCCGCCTTGACGGCTCTGGCGCAGGCCGGGGCCCGGCTGATTGCCAAGGATGGCGAGGGAGCGACCAGACTGTTGACGGTGCGGGTGGTGGGAGCGGTATCCGAGGCGGACGCAGCTCAAAAGGCGCGAGCGGCCGTCCGCTCCTCGCTGGTCAAATCGGCGGTTTATGGACGCGATCCGAATTGGGGGCGGGTGGTAGCCGCGGTGGGGGCGGTGGGAATCCGCTTTGATCCGTCCCGGGTGAGGCTGACGATGAACGGCCTGACCCTGCTGAGCGACGGCCGTCCCTGGCCCTTTGATGAACGGGTGGCTTCGGAGGCGATGAATACCGACGAAGTGGTGTTCGTGCTGGATCTGGGGTCTGGGCAGGGAACGGCGGAAGCTTGGGGGTGCGATTTGACCGAGCGTTACGTCGAGATCAATGCGCACTACCGAACCTAAATCGGGGAGGGCCCTATGCGAGTGGTACTGAAAATCGGGGGCAGCGTGCTCGGGGCGTTGGGGACGTCGGCAACCTGGCTGCAGGAATTGCACCGGCTGCTGGACGAAGGTCACCAGTGCCTGCTGGTGCACGGCGGCGGCGCCGTCATCAGCCAGACGCTGGCGGCGGTCGGGGAACCCGTCCAATTTGTGGACGGCCAACGCGTGACGACTGCGGCAGGATTAGTGGCGGTGGTGCGGGTGCTCTGCGGAGAAGTCAACAAAGACTTGGTGGCATGGCTAACGGCCGAGCGCATCGCTGCGGTCGGCATCTCGGGAGCCGACGGCTCGCTGTTGACGGCGGTGCCGTTCTCTGCTGAGCTGGACCGCGTGGGCCGCATCGTGGCGGTTGATGCGACACTGCTAAAGACTTTGTGGCAGGCGGGATTCGTGCCGGTGGTCGCCCCGGTGGCTGCTGACGGGGCCGGGGGTCTCTTGAATTGCAACGGGGATTACGCGGCGGCGGAAGTGGCGGGCGGCGTAGAAGCCCACGCCCTGGTGTTTTACACTGACAGCGGCGGACTGAGACAAGTGGCCGCGGATGCCGGCACCATCGCCCCCCGGGTGGCGCGGGCGGAGATTGGGCAATGGATTGATTCGGGCCGGGCGTCCGCTGGAATGATTCCAAAATTACGCGCAGCGGCTCGGGCTCTGGAGTCGGGTGTGGGGAGAGTTCGGATTGGAACCTTTTTTGACCAGGCCGGTCAGTCGACCGAGTTTTATGGATAGGCGGGGGAACATGCCAAACAGCCACTACCTGATGGAGGTCTATCGCCGGTACCCGGTCACTCTGGTCTCGGGTGAGGGTGATAGGTTGTACGACAGCGATGGTCGGCGATATTGGGATTTTTTGTCCGGCATCGGGGTAAACTCGTTAGGCTATAATCATCCGCTGGTTCGTCAAGCACTGGCGGACAGCGCCTCGTTGCTGCACGCCTCCAACCTTTTCTGGCACGAGCCGGGACGGGAACTGAGCCGCCGGATGGCCGGCATTACCGGGGGATTTCTCTCGTTTTGGGGCAACAGCGGAGCCGAGGCCAACGAAGGGGCGATGAAACTGGTCCGTCGGGCCGGGGGCGGCCGCACCGCCATTTTGTCGCTGACCGGAGCATTTCATGGGCGCACCTTGGGCGCCCTCTCCTTGACCCCGACACCGGCCTATCAAACCCCGTTTGCTCCGCTGGTGCCGGACTGCCACACGATTGCCTTCGGCGACTTAAAGAGTCTGGACGAGGCGCTGGAACGGCTGCGCCCCGCGGCGGTCTTTTTTGAGGCGATTCAAGGTGAGGGCGGAGTGGTCGTGCCGCCAGCCGGTTATTTGCGAGACGCCACCCGCAAAGTGCATGATGCGGGCGCGTTGGTGGTGATGGATGAGGTCCAGACCGGGATGGGCCGCACCGGCGACTGGTTTGCATTTGACGCGGAAGGCGTCAGCCCGGACGTTATCACGGTGGCCAAGGGATTGGGAGCGGGGGTGCCGATTGGCGGCGTGCTGGCGCGACCGGAAGTGGGCGAGCAATTTCAGCCGGGCGATCATGGAACCACCTTTGGCGGCAATCTGCTGGCGAGCCGCATGGCGCTGGCCGTGACCGGCTGGCTGGCGGAGGGTGGACTCGACGCGGTGCGCGCCAAATCCCAAGAATTGGACGATGCGCTTCGCGGCGTGGCCGAGCGTTGGCCAGGGGTTGTGCACGAGGTGCGCGGGCGGGGACTGATGCGGGGCCTGGTGATCAACGGATCCGCACCCGAGGTGGTGATGGCCGCTCTTCGGCAAGGGGTCATTCTCAACGCCCCCAAGCCTGACGTCATTCGGTTCTTGCCGCCTCTGGTGGTGAGTTCGGAAGCCATCGGCGAGATGGCGAACGTGTTGGACAAGATTCTGGCGGAGATCCCCGTCAATTAGCAAAGGGAGTGGAACAATGGTTACAGGTGTAAGGCCGGGGGACACGGTCGTACTGGCATATTCCGGAGGACTTGACACCTCGGTCATCATCCCGTGGCTCAAAGAAACCTATGGGGTCGAGGTCGTCGCCTTTTGCGCGGATTTGGGGCAGGGTGACGATTTGCAAGCCGTACGTCAAAAAGCGCTGGCCTCGGGGGCTCGCGCTGTGGTGATCCGTGACTTAAAGGAGGAATTTTTAACCGGCTACGCGTTTCCCATGCTAAAGTCCGGAGCGATCTACGAAGGCGTTTACCTGTTGGGAACCTCCATCGCGCGCCCGCTGATCGGCAAAGCCTTGGTGGAAGTGGCCCGCGAAACGGGAGCGCAAGCGGTCTCGCATGGAGCCACGGGCAAGGGCAACGATCAGGTCCGCTTCGAACTGGCGGTGATGGCGTTGGCTCCAGATTTGAAAGTTATCGCGCCCTGGCGGGAATGGCATATTCGCGGACGCCTGGAAGCCATTGCCTATGCGGAGTCGCACGGGATTCCGGTTCCGGCCACGCGTGAGAGTCCGTATTCCCGAGACCAGAATCTTTGGCATATCAGTCATGAAGGTGGATCCTTGGAGGATCCCTCGATTCCCACCCCGCATGATGTCTACACGTGGACGCGCCATCCGCAAGACGCCCCCAACCAGCCGGAAACCCTCGTCGTCGGATTTGAATCGGGGTCGCCCGTATCCCTTAACGGGCAGCGCATGCACCCGGTGGACTTAATGACGGAGGCCAACCGGCTCGGAGCGTGGCATGGTGTCGGCCGGGTGACCATGGTGGAAAACCGTTTGGTTGGAATGAAATCGCGCGGTGTCTATGAAACGCCGGGTGGAACCATTTTGTACGCCGCCCACGAAGCCTTGACCTCGATCACGTGGGATCGGGAAACGGCACTGTTTTCCCGGCAAGTCGCCCTGCGGCTGGCGCGCCTGATTTATGACGGACTGTGGTTTTCGGCCTTGCGCGAGAATCTGATGGGTTTCGTCAGCCAAGCCAACCGGGTGGTCACCGGCGAGGCGACCGTGCAGCTGTACAAGGGGTCGGTCACGGCGCATGCCATGACATCCCCGTTTTCACTGTATTCCCAGGATCTTGCGACGTTTGAGGGAGGCCAGTACGACCATCAGGACGCGCAAGGGTTCATCCGCCTGTTTGGTCTGCCGCTTGCGGTCCGGCACGCGGTGATGAAAGGCGAGGCCCGCTAATGGGCGTCGCGCGGAGCCCGCGTCTTAAAGCGGCACTGGACCAACGGGCCGCCTCTTTCACGGCCTCACTGTTCTTTGACTGGCGGCTGCTGCCCTATGACGTGACGGGGTCGATTGCGCATGTGACGATGCTGGCGGAAGCCGGTGTGGTCAGCCGCCAGGACTGTGACAGCATTGTGGCGGGGTTGCAAACCGTACGCGAGGAGTGGGAAGCGGGGGCGTTGCAGCCGCGCCTGGAGTGGGAAGATGTCCACATGAATGTGGAGGGCCGGTTGTCCGAATTGATCGGACCCGTGGCCGGAAAACTTCATACCGGACGCAGCCGCAACGACCAGGTCGCGCTTGACATGCATCTTTATCTGAAAGACGTCGGGCATCAAATGAGCGAGCGGCTAGTGGCGATGATTAGCGCCTTGGCCGGTCAGGCGAAGGCAACCAGCGACGTGATTATTCCCGGCTACACGCATTTACAGGCGGCCCAACCGGTTCTGCTCAGCCATCATTTTCTGGCCTACGCGGACATGCTGCGGCGCGACTATGACCGTCTTCGCGATTGGCTGATTCGCACCGATCGATCGCCATTGGGCGCGGGCGCTTTGAGCGGGACTCCCTATCCGACCCGGCCCGAACGGACTGCGGAACTTTTGGGATTGGCGGATGTCTACCGGAATTCGCTCGACGCGGTCTCCGACCGGGATTTTTTGCTCGAGTTTTTGGCCTGGGCCGCCATTCTGATGGTGCATTTAAGCCGCCTCGGCGAAGAGCTAGTCTTGTGGTCGAGCCAGGAATTCGGCTATCTCACCATGGATGACCGCTACGCGACCGGGTCGTCGATGATGCCGCAGAAGAAGAACCCGGATGTTGCGGAATTGGTGCGGGGTAAAGCCGGCCGGGTATTCGGTCATCTCAGCGGATTGTTGGTCGTGATGAAGGGCCTGCCGCTGGCGTACCACTCGGATATGCAAGAGGACAAAGAATCGGTTTTCGATGTGGTCGACACGGTGGGAGCGGTGCTGACGGTGGCGACCGGCATGATTGAGACCCTGCGGGTCAACCGGGATCGCATCCGGATGCGGCTCGGGCATGATTTTACCGGCGCAACCGATTTGGCCGACATGATGGTCCAGCACGGTGTACCGTTTCGCGAAGCGCACCACCTGGTGGGGGACCTGGTGGCCCGGCTCGAACGCGACGCCATGGGATTTGAAAACGTCACCGAGGAATATCTGGCGCGCTATGCCCCAACCATCCCACGGGCCTGGCTGGACGAACTGACTCCGGACGCGATCGTGGCGCGGCGGCGGCAAGCCATGGGCACCGCTCCAGAATCGGTGGCCGGGCAGGTGGCGAATCTTGAGAAGTGGTTAAAACGGGCGGTCAAACTTAATGCCAAGACTCGCGCCTAGGACGGGTACCGGCAGGGCGGAAGATGGCGTCGGGCGAGCGGCGGGTTTGCAGTCCGCTCAGCCGGCACTCCGCCAGCTGGTCCGCATACCGCGGCGTTCCCTTGTGCCCAGTCTCCCCGCGCTCCATCTCGGGAAACGTGGCAGCTTGCCGGGTCCTTGCCGATTCCCCTGGCGCAGGCGTTGGCTTGTCCGCATCGGGACTGGGCACGCCGCAAAGTGCTTTTTCCGACCCGAGGGCAGGGCAAGCCCACCAAAGCCGTGCCAATCATCCCCTGCGAAGCGGCGCGATTCTTCACCGGACAATTCGTCGAGGAAGTCCACGAAAAACCGCAAGCGGGGCCGCCAGAATCGGCCTGGGCGATGTGTGTCAAAGGGTCATCGTTTCCCATCGACGGGAAATCCCTCAAGTCCATTAACCATGGGTACAACCAACGCATGGCACAGTGGCAATCGATGCTGGATCGGCAAAAATTGCCGCGATCCGAAGAAATCGCGCGCATCCCGATGAGACGCCACCACCGAGTGCACGACGACCTGCTGAAAGCCGCGCGCTATATTATCCGCTATGCACCGCATCGGGACTGTCATGGTGGGCGATAACCCCGCCGGGAAGCCAGTTGTCCATCCGGGGAGGCGCAACCACCTGGACTGCGTGCGCATCCCGCAACGCGCAATTGGCGCACCTTGGGGGGCGGTACGGGATTCGCGAAAGGGACCTGCCCGTCCGCAGCGAGGTTTCTGGATAGCTGCGGCACTTTGCCGAGTGGGAACGATTCGCACCGAAACGTTGCCCTCTCAGGCAAGCGGATTCCGCGTGGGTTGTGCCGACCGCCGATGGACACACCGCGCAGGCCGATCTTAACATATCCTGCGCAAGCACAGAATCGATGGCGAGCGAGGGGCTTAGGGGCTGTTTCCAAACCCCTGGCGGGTAAAGCTGACGTGAGGGGGTTTCTCGCAAGAATCCCCCACCTCCGGGACCCCTGTCGCGGCAATTCGCGAACTGGCGCCGCGCAACGATCGACGGGGGCGGGAAAAAGAACGTCCGTCGTCCCGCGGGCGTCCATTCGGTGTTGCCGCCCTGTCTCTTGATCGATAATCGCAAATCCGTCAGTGCGTGCCGCACACGCCATCGATGGGCCGATCATTCGCGGACGTGCGGACCCCGCATTTTAGGGTGGCCCGATTGCGGCCGTTTTGTCCAAACGCTCGACGCGGTTCGCGAACGCGGATGGGCTCAACGGCCGGATCATCCCGGTCTTGCTGGTCGGTGACGTCGAGCCGCGTCAATTTGCCGTATTCCTCGCTGCTGAGCGGGGGCCGGTGGCGGCGCCGGCGGCGGGTTAAGGCCGCCTCGCGAAGCCGTGCCGCGCTCAATCAGGTGTATCTGCTCGGCCGGGGGGTGTAAGACCGCATATTCGGCCTGGGTGACCCGAACGCCGATGGTAGCCGCATACGGGTTGACCTGGGCGTGCGGCCGCAGTTTCACCTCAGAATAAAGATGCGTCTTTTTGCCGTCGCTCCGCGTCTATTACCATGAATGGGAGGGGAGCGAGCGACCATGGACCGGCACCAGGGCAAAGCGGTATGCGAACCCCTGTTCGTCAAATTGATGCGCGGCATTGTGCCTGACGCGTTAAGGCTCACAACCTATTGGATTGGGAACAGCACCGCCGCGGAGGACATCGTGCAAGAAGCGATCGCCAAGGCCTGGATTCATCACCACCGCCTGCCGACCATCGCGAATCCCCGCGCATGGTTTTTCACGATTCTCCGCCGGGAATGCATCAACTATTTCCGCCATAGGGACCGCCGCCTAGTAGCAGTGGACATTGATCCATCACCGCCAGTATCACCGCCAGACGCTTACGATCCCTACGAGGCTGCCGATCTCCGCATCGACATAGCCGCGTTGTTGAGACGCCTTTCGCCGCGCGATCGGGAGATGTTGGCATGGCGCTACGGCATGGATTGGTCGCTCGAGGATATTGCGGAGTCCACCGGCATTCCGCTGTCGACCGTTAAGAGCCGTATTTATCGGGCCCTAAAGATCTTGAGAGGGAGGATGAACGATGCCGCGCGATCGGAACCCTAGCGTTTCCGATGAATCGCTAGAGAGACGCTTACGCCATCATTATCAAAATATGCTCCAGTCCCCGGCCTTGGTTGACCAATGGATCGCAGAGGCGCAAGCTCCGAATCCCGTGGTCCGACCATCCCGTCATCGCTGGCGCGCCCCTGCCATCGTTGCTGCGAGTGTTTTGGGGTTGGCTACCGGAGCGGCCATGCATTGGGCACCACGAACCGACGCATGGGTGTGGGCAGCAACCCACGATATACCAATCCTGCAAGGGATCGCCAGGCAACTAGGAGTTCCCGGCGTGAGTTCCCTCGTGGCGTCGGGGAACGTTATGCCGCTCAATTTGGCCGATCGGCAGAGCGGGGTTACCGTCAAAATCCTGGGTTCTTATGCCGACGCGGTCCAGACCCTGCTGTTTTTGCAGACGACGCACGGATCGCCCACGCTGGATCAAATCACACTCGAGGATCAGCTCGGTCACAGGTTGCAACCCGAATTCAGCGCATGGAACTCCCAAACCCACCAGGGTTTCGTGCAGTTCTCGGCGCTGCCGTCTTGGGTATGGATCCCAGGGGCGCAGCTTACGTTAACCATCAACGGTCTGGGCAGCCTTCGCCACCCTTTGGGAGCCATCTATCAGGGGCATTGGCAGATGACTTGGGATCAAGCCCCGCCTGCGGCTGCGCGCACCGTGTCGCCCGACGCCCGCGCCGTAGCCCACGGTGTCACGTTGACGTTACAGCAATATACTTTGGCGCCGAGTGCGGCGGTGTTTCACCTATCTGCATCGGTACCATGGGCCCATAATGTGTCGAAACCCCGGAAACAAAAGACCGCGCCCCAGCCGCAATTCATTATCAAGCGGGTACACGGAAGTGGAGCAGCCATCCCCATCCTCAGTGAGTCTCTAGGAGGTGCTCACGTCACGTTGATGGCAGAACCCTTGCAGCCGGGGCGCTATATTCTGACGGTTGTGGAGTGGAATCACGAGCCCGGGCCGTGGACCTGGCCATTTACGGTGAGCCAGGGCAGACCATGAAGGGCGGTTAACCTCTGGACCACGAGCACCCGCCAGGCGGCATGGCAATGCCGACTGCGGAACCAGTGTTGCCTTTGCACGTATCCCCTGCGGGCGTTGGCGTCCGTTGGCAGGCCGTGCCGAGGGCATGCCGGACGTCAGCCTTGGTACTGGCAATCCCCGCTTTCGGCGATCTTTTCCGCCGTGTTGCCTGATGCTGTCGAGCCAAAATCTTCCGATAGAAGGGGATCTATCATGCACTCCGTGTCAATGCCGATCTGATCGGATTCATCGCACAGTGCCGGGTGGCTGCCGCACTGGATAACGCCGAAAAGCATCCGAATCCATCCCGAATAAAGATGCTAAAAATTTTTTTGGTTGACCGTTGCTACGTTGCAAAACTGTGCTATAATACCCTTACCAAGCGGTTGACCTCGGGGGGAAGAGTCAACATTCTGGTGCAATTGTGACCGCGCTCCCGATGCTCCGTGTTGAGAGCACAAAAAGACGCCCAGACGTGAGGCACCGCTTGGTATGGGTTGCAGGATGGATGTGGAGTGGTCCACGCTCATCTATTTTTTTGCGCTGTTCACGGGTGAAAGCGGCAGACGGGCCCCATGTTGGCAGCAGAAGGCGTCGCGTCATCCCCCGCGCTTCAGACAAGCTTTTGAGCACCTATTAAAACCCTCCGGTTTTCGCCTGCTCGCGACAATAGTTGAGGAATTCTTCCATTTCCCAAGTGGTGGCGTCATGGGCGTAAACGACGCCATAGGCTTGTCTTAGCGGACCTTCGGACGGACCAGACCTTCGTCTGCAGATATGGTGTGAAGCGGGTTGAGGATGAACAAGGCTGTGCCCGATGCTGTTGCGGAGTCCCGCGCTCGATTATTCGACCATACATTGCGTAACGATACCCTTCGGATTGACCCCTCTGGGGTCAGCGCCTCGTGTGCCCGGCATGACCGTGGGCTTTAGGGTGAAAGTCCCGAATGGAGGTTGGCCGTACCAACCATGAGCCTAAGACAAGGGTGTCCACCGCGAGGTGGAATCTGAAGGAAGTCGGCGGCATAC
>JAJZZA010000084.1 GCA_021797825.1 Bacillota bacterium
TCGAAGACCGCCCACCGGGTGGGGTCAAATCGACGCGAACCGCCCCAACCGCGTGCTTCAAACCCGCATTCCTTCGTCCGCCGGTGGGGGAAAATGTTCTGAGGGGGGCCCACAAACCCTGACATACCAACGGGTTCAGCACAGCGGAAAAAGCTCCCCAAAGAGGAGAATCGCCGCATGTAATCCCGAGACGCTGTACCCCGACACACAACCGCCAGCTTGTGGCACCGATACGGCGCGGCGTTGTGTCCCCCAAAATATCTCTTGGCAGGCGGGACCGCGCTCGCGTTGTATTTGGGACACCGCCAGTCTGACGACTTAGACTTCATGACGATGACCGCGAGCGATCCGGCTCGCCTTATGGCCCGCCTTCAAGACCTTGACCCGCCCATTACCGTGCTCGACCGTAGCGATCATCGTCTGCATGTCCAATGGCAAGGGGTTAAAGTCTCGTACCTGTGGCAGCCCGGTGTCCGTTTGGAGGGTGATAAGGTGGTGGATGGCATTCCTCTGGCATCACTCTCTACGCTCGCTACACTCAAATGCCACGCGATTGGCAATCGCGGATCGCGCAAGGATTTCATTGACCTGTACGCACTGCTCCAAGATGGCTGGTCCTTGGGCCAAGTATTGAAGGTGGCGGGCGACCAGGCCCCTGCGTTAAACCACGCTCACGTGTTGCGAAGCCTCACGTATTTCGCTGATGCCGAGCACGACCCGTCGCCGCGGCTCTATCGATCGTGGGCTTGGGATGACATTAAACACACGCTCACGCAAGCCGTCCACCAGCATCTTCAGCAGCAACTGCCGCGCGGGCCGAAGCTATAGGTTCCTCCGCCCACCTTTCCGCAGGCTGAGACAAGGCGAGATCATCCGGCCGTGCCATCACGCGCTGTTGGCTTTTGGGCTTGATCATAACCGCGGTACGTGCGGGATCGCAATGGCTGAAAAAAGTGGCTATAGAGCCGCCTCGCGGCAGAGAGTTCGTTCGGCCATGGGACCGCCTCATCCCCCGCGTAGCGAAAATCGCCCACCGGGCGACGGACCACCTGGGCTTGCAATGGACGTGTTTGACCTACAACGCGGGTAATTGGCCAGGCCACCACAGGACGCTCGGAGGTCCCCTTATAGCAAGCGGTCTAACGCCGCATTCGCCTGGTGATTCAAAACATCATTGGCTGCGCGGCCAAATTGAAATTGGTGTCCCATGTCCGCAGCCGGTACGGACGCGGCAATCGGTGGGGACAGATCACGGGGCAGCTCGAGGGCCAAGTTGCTATCGGATAACGCGAACCAGCCGATGGTGACAAGGCCCATATCCCATAAGAAACGCTGCCGTCGGTGGCGGCAGAATGGTCTTGCGCAGGGTAAGCGCAGGCAGGTGTTGGCCCGCTGAGGCGGTCTGACGTCTTCCGGTTGAGCCGGATCGACGGGCGAAGCGTCCCCCGCTGCACGTGGGAGCAGATCCGTACCCACACCTAGCATGACTTACCGCGTGCCACGGATTGAGGGATTAAACTAGCTTGAGGCGTGCCCGGCCAGTGGCATCATCATTGCCATCGTGCGGTTGGCGGTCCGCACCAAACAACACGGCACAATCCTGATCGGCATAACATTCTTCTATCGCTAGAGACCCAATGCTCTCGGCAATATCGGCCCTAACCACGGCACAACATCCGATATCCTGGCAGAAACGCGGTGCCGTCGGCGTGTGTACCGGAGCCTGGGGTGATTGGTCCACAAACTTCGACCTCGTCGGGCCGATGTCCCCGGCAATAGCGGCCATGGGAAAAAAGTTTTCTTCGCACGAGACCCTACGCCGGCGAGTGAGAGAGCGCGGCTTTACTAGGCGCATGTCACAGCTTCAGGTACAATCATCGGTGGGGCCTCATCCAGGGGTGCGAAATAGGAGTTAACGGGTGCGATCGGGCAAGAACCTTAAACAACAAGTCTTAGGAATCACCAGGCATTTCGATTTGTATTGGGAATATCGTCCATTGTGCTCGTGGATACTTCAGGGAGGTGTTGTTGGTCCTCACTGACCACGGACAGAACCATACCGAAGAATCACGCATATTCGTCTATAAACTGCGTGGTTCCTTCCGGACCAGGGAGAACACGATGCCAATGTGCGAGCCTAAGGCTTGTCCGGGTGCATTTGCTCGAGGCCACGCAAATTCGGTCCGGCATGAGCACTTTTGGAGTTGGCGGAGGTTCTGCTGAAATCGCTGCAACGTTTGTCAAGCGTGGGGATATTTCTGTTGTCATGCTTGAACCGGGACAGATGGTTCTGAAATGCAGGCGGTACATAGCGCAGATCCAGCACATCAAGTGTTGTTGGAGCGACCATAGGCCCAGAATCTTTCGTTTTCAGATGAGACATTTGATGCTGTCAGGAGTGGCTGATGCCGCGGAGCGTTCGACAGGAGGAAAAGATCTCGTGGATGGCAATGCGATTGAGTGCCAGGGGGTGGAGAGGAGGTTTGGGACACGCGTTGCGGTGGACCAGTTAGACCTCACGGTGCCCCGGGGGAGTGTGTTCGGATTTTTGGGGCCGAACGGAGCAGGTAAGACGACGACGGTGCGGATGTTGGTGGGGATGCTGCGCCCGTCGGCGGGCACGATTCGGGTCTTCGGGCATGACCCCCTAAGCGAAGGGGAGTGGGTCCGGAGGCATTCAGCGGTGATGCTGGATAATGTGGGGTTGTATGAGCGGTTGTCGGCATGGCAAAATCTCCTCTTCGCGGCGCGGGTGGCCCAACTCACCGCGTCGGAGGGGCAGCGGCGGATTGAGGAGGCGCTGAGGCGGGTGGACCTCTGGGATCGGCGCTTTGATCGCGTATCCGGGTTTAGCAAGGGAATGCGCCAAAAACTCGGACTGGCCCGAGCCCTCTTGGCCGATCCGGAGCTTCTCATCCTGGACGAGCCAACCGCCGGACTCGATCCGTCCAATATCGTGATGGTGCGAGAACTCCTGGTGTCCTTGGCCGAGGAATCGGAACGGTCCATCTTTCTGTGCACGCATCTGCTGGCGGAAGCCCAACGCATTTGCGACCGCGTGGCCATCATTCAGCGCGGGCGCCTCTTGGCTGTGGGGGATCCCAATCGGCTGGGCGGCCAGGGCCTCGCGACGGTGCGCCTGACGTTGACGGGCATGCATCCAGACACCGCGGCACGCATTGCCCTCGCGGCCCACGTCGAACTGAGCCGGGCCGAGGGACACGACTGGCGTGCTGCGGTGAGCGAACACGATGACATCGAACACTTGGTGGCGGCCTTGGTGAATGCTGGCGTCGGTGTCCGCGCGGTGGTTCCCGAACAGGTCTCCTTAGAAGACGAGTATATGCGCTTGGTTGGAGGCGAAGAGCATGTCTGATCTACGGACCATGATGGCCAAAGAATTTGCGGAACTGCGGGGCAATCGTCGATTCCTATGGGTATTTCTCGTCGCCGTGATGGCCATGGGGGTGCTCCCAACTCTGACGTTTGCCAATCACCATGGACATTTCGGGGCGCTCGGGACCATTCTCCTTGTTCTTTATGTGCTCTTCGCGACCGTGGCTGTGGGCGCGAACACCGCGCCGGATCTGGTGTTGCATGAGCGCGTGGGCCATACGCTTGATTACTTGTTGACCACGAGGCTGTCGGCTCGGGTTATTTTTGGTGCGAAGGTCGCGACCGCGTTCATTGTCGGATACGTTGCCGCCATGCTGGCGATCGGAGTGCAACTGGTCGCGGCGGCAATCCTGGGCGGGCACGGATTTCAGTGGCTCTATCTCGCCGTGCCCGGAGGGCGGATCATCGCCTTCGGAATGACGGCTGACGTGAGTCTGTACGTGGCCGTGATCGGCACGTTCGTCGCGTTGCGGGTGGGTGAGCAACGGGCGGCCTACATGGTCACCCTCCTTTCGGTGGGCCTCCTTACGGTGCCGTTCATCGCGGGGTGGCTGCGCCTGTCCCTAACCACCGCCTGGATTGGGCATGCCGCTATGTGGCTGGGTGCCATGGCGGTGGTGCTGGGGGTGATCGGATCGCGCATTTTTCGCCGGGACATGCTGGTCTTGTATCTCCAGGAGTAGAGATTCTCCCGTGAGCCGGAGACGAATTCGGTTGCTAGCTCCTATGCCGAGCACAGACAACCCCAGCTCAGTCGATTGTGGCGAACCCTGAACACCCTGGTTCTTTTGGTGCACGAATGCCCCCCCTGGTATCCATTTCAATCCGACTATCGTTAACGGGGGCGTTGGTTCGTTAGGACATGTCCGCCGCGCCACCAATGTTGACCGGGTAGCCCGGTCCCGCAAAATGGCCCCGGTCAACCCGCACCGTCCCGGCGCTGCTCAAGACAACAAGCAGCGGATCACTCATAGCATCTGGATCCCCTTAAGAAAGGCTTATGCTTAACGAGCCGGCCCGGCCCATCGTGCCCGAGCACGCGCTTGGCCAGACGGCCGGCCCCAAAACGCTGTCCCACCGGGGTCAGCCGATGATTGACCCAGTCGAACCGGTCAGGCGTGGCTGGATTAGCAGCCGACTCGCACGGGGTTTAGCACCTTTCCGTCGCGCGTCCCATTAACGGCTCACGCGCGATGGGGGTTGGGCCGCGGAGTGCCAAGTTCAGCCCGGCTTGACATTCTCCCGAGGAAGCGCTACGCAGGCGACTGCGAATTTTCTAAGCGCAACGGTTGCCGTTTGGGTACCATTGGCAGGCGAAGTAAGGTAACGTGGGAGTGGCGCACCCGATGTGGCGCTGGCGCGCAGTGTCGTCGATAACGGGAGCGCCGCCAAATGGTCGGGCCAAAGGCCGGCCCGGAGGGGAGGATGCTATTGGAGAACCCTGTCTTTTATGGCTTTTTGTCAAATGGTTTCACATCGGCACTGGTTTCGCCGACGGGGGTGGTAGAGTGGATGCCGGCTCCGCGGTTTGACAGCGACGCCGTATTTTGCCGGATCTTAGATCAGGAGCGCGGCGGATTTTTCTCCATTCAACCGCAGTCCGCCGATTATCAGTGCCGACAGCAGTACGACAACGGGACAAACATCGTGGTCACGACGTTTGTGACCGCCCAAGGACGTGCAACCGTGCGCGATTTCTTGTCACTCGGCCGTGTAGCTTTATGGCGGGTGGTAGAGACTGCCATGCCCTTAACGTTGGTGTGCCGTCCGACCTTTGAATTCGGGGCCGAGGGCGCCGCCGACCAACTGACGGACACGGGAGCGGTTTTCACGCGTCCTTCGGGCCATGAGGCGGTGGTGCTGATTATCCAGGGTCCCATGGTCAAGCTGGAGCGGCGGGATGCCTGGCAAATCGGCCCGGGGAAAGTGGTCGTGGTATTGCGCTACGCCCAGGATTTCGAGCGGGAAAAAACGATGTTGGCCGAACCGATTTCCGATCCAGACGAGGTCGAGACGCGGACCCGCCAGTTTTGGCGAAGGAGTCTCTTGCCCTACCAAGGCCCATATAAACCCCTGTTTGACCGCAGTTTGCTGGTGGTGCGGGGGTTGACATATCGCACCAACGGAGCGTTGCTGGCGGCCTCAACGACATCTCTGCCGGAAACGGTGGGGGATAGCCGGCAATGGGATTACCGGTTTGTGTGGATTCGGGACGGATCCTATGCGGCGGAGGCCTTGCTGTTGGCCGGTGACAAGGTGGCGTGCCGCCGCTTCATAGAATTCATGCTGAATGTGGTAGATTTTGTGGGCAAACCATTTGCGGCGCCATTTTACCGGGTGGATGGCACCTTAAGCCATGGCGAAAAAGAACTCCGCTGGCTGTCCGGATACCAGCATACCCGTCCCGTCCGGTCGGGGAATGCGGCCACCGACCAGATTCAAATGGACATTGAAGGGGATTTGCTATGGGTCATTTTGCTTTATTGGGCCCAGGCGCACGATGACGAGTTTATCCGGGAATATTGGTCGGTGGTTGAAACCCTGGTGTCATGGGTTGCGAAAAACTGGAGAACTCCCGACGCGTCCTTATGGGAATTTCGGGACGACGACGATCTCTATTTGCATTCTCAAGTGATGTGCTGGGTATCCTTAAAAGCGGGGCAAACCCTGGCCTCGCAAGTTATGCACGATGACCGTCAGGCCGCCCTGTGGGGCCGGACCGCGCAAGAGATTTCGGAAGCGATTTGGGCGGATGTGAAGGAGAGCGGTCTTGATTACTTTACGCAAGGCCAGCACCATCGACAGGTGGATGCGGCCTTGCTCACGATGCCCCTTTACGGGTTCGTCGAGGCGGATAATCCGGTTTTTGCCAAAACCTTGGCCCGGATTGAAGAGACGTTGTTGGAAGACAGTTTCGTCTACCGGTACCGGGAAGACAATATGGGAGCCGCCCGTTATCCCTTTACCCTGGCCGGCTTCTGGCTGGCCCGGGTATTTATCCGCCGGGGCGATGGCCCACGGGCCGATGCGTTGATTAAGGCGCAGTTGCGCAGTGCCACCGACTTGGGTCTATTTGCCGAGCATGTCGATCCCAAAACCGCCGAGCCGCACGGCAATTTTCCCCAACTGTTTCCTCATGCCGCCCTGATTACCACATTGATTGAACGAAAGCGGATGGGACAAATCACCCCCTTGCCGTACCAGGCGTGAAGGGAAAAGGGTTTACGAACGCATTGGCCAACGCCACCAAGAACGACCTGGACGAGGAGGAGCAGGATGGAACAAAAACCGGCAACGATGGTGATTTTAGGAGCAACCGGAGATCTGACGCGTCGACTGCTGTTTCCCGCCATTTATCGTTTATATGCGCAGCGGGAATGGACTCCAGCGCACATCATCGGATATGCGGTGGAGGCTTGGAGTCGCGAGCAGTTCTGCGACCACATTGAAGGCAACCTGAAAACGTTTGTTAAGGAGTTTCAGCCGCACGTGTGGCAAAAGCTCCGAGAACAAATCGATTATCAGCCGGGCGACCTAACCGCCGGCAAGTTAGCGGCTTTAAAGAGCAAAATTGCCGGACCCGCCCTTTTCTATTTGGGCCTTCCGCCGCAGCTCTTCAGCCAGGCGGCCGGGGGGCTAGGGCAGGCCGGTTTGAATCAAGAAAGTGCAGGATGGCGCCGGTTGGTGGTGGAAAAGCCGTTTGGCTGGGACCTGGCATCGGCCAGGGAACTGGGCAAGGGATTGCACCAGTGGTGGCGGGAGGACCAAATTTTCCGGATCGACCACTTCTTAGGCAAGGATACGGCGCAAAATATCCTGGTCTTTCGGTTTATCAACCGGCTGTTGGAATCGGTTTGGAATGGGGCGCACATCGCCCAAGTCCAGATAACCTTCGCGGAGACTCTGGGGCTCGAGGGACGGTGGCAGTATTACGACCGGGCCGGAGCGTTGCGCGACATGTTGCAAAACCATCTGCTGCAACTGTTCGCGTTAGTGGCCATGGAGCCTCCCAGCGAATGGGACGCGGAGGATCTTCACAACCACAAAGCGGAGGTTCTGCGGGCTGTGCGGCAAATCCCCGACGACCAGGTCTTGCAATTTGCTGCCGCTGGACAGTATGGGAAGGGCCAGGTAGGATCCCAGCCGGTGCCGGGGTACCAACAGGAAGAGGGGATTTCAGCGCATTCCACCACCGAGACGTTCGCGGCGGTGAAGCTTTATGTCGACAATTGGCGATGGCACGGGGTGCCTTTTTACTTGCGCAGCGGCAAACGGTTGGCGGCGGACTATGCGGAAATCGCCGTGCAGCTTAAGCCCGTGCCGCCTAAGTTGTTTGGGCATGGGTTGGCGGACTGGCTGGTCTTTCGGATGAAACCCGAAGAAGCGATTGATCTCATGATGTGGGCGAAAAAACCGGGGCTGGAACTGGATACGGAGTCCATCGTCCTGTCCGCGCCCTATAAGCGGACGGGGGGAAACGAGTATTCCGCTTACGAACAACTATTGCTTGAAGTCTTAAAAGGCGACCAAAGCATCTTTCCGCGCCTGGACGAAGTGGAGGAGGCCTGGCGGGTTGTCGACCCCATCCTCAAAGCCTGGTCGCAGCAGCCACCGGAAGACTATGCCGCC
Organism: Bacillota bacterium; assembly: GCA_021797825.1. GTDB lineage: Bacteria > Bacillota > Sulfobacillia > Sulfobacillales > Sulfobacillaceae > JAJZZA01. The sequence goes on from JAJZZA010000084.1 coordinate 8,026, forward strand.
GGATCGGAGGGCCCCGCAGGGCAAGACCGGATTCTGGAGGCCGGACAGCGTTGGCGGCATCTCGGGTCATGACGCACCGGTCTTCCGGCCCGGTGTAGGCCGCGGCCTGCCTTCCGGGGGGCCATCCCTGTTCGCCACCGGACGCTTCGCGGACGGTGTCGGTTGATCGGCCGCAACGACCCGCTTCCGGGGGGGCGGGTCTGGCCGGTTTTACAATCTGCGGCCAAGCCGGGACCCGGGACCGTCTGGCGGGTTATCGGCCGCACGGGTGCGGTTCGCGGTTTCATCCCCGTGGACATACCGCTTGCCGCGAAAAAATGAAATGACCGCCGCCACCGCGGACATGATAAGCGAAACCGTAAAGGCCAGTTTAAGACCGTGCATAAAGGGTGGGCCGATCAAGGCGGGAAAAAAGGTGTGGCCGGCCACATAATGCGCTTGGGAAGCGGATAGGTCCTTTAGCAGGTGAAACTGCTGCAGGAGACGCTGCAAGGGGTTATAGCCCAGCAGCGCGGCGAACAGCGATGACGTCGGCGGCAAATGCGCGATGCGGACGGCGCCGCTGGCCGGCACGCCGTGCTTGATTAATCCCGACTGCAATGCCTGCGGGAGTTTTTGCGCTAGTCCCGCAATCATGATGGAGAAAAATAGGCTCATGCTGAGCATAGACCCCGCGTTGGTAAAAGTCGAACGCATCCCGGAACCGACGCCCCGGTAGCGAGCCGGCAACGCATTCATGATCGCAGCGCTGTTGGGCGAAGCGAAGAGGCCCATGCCGGTACCAATGACGAACAGATAGCTCCAAAACGCCCAACGGTTGAAGTCTACCGGCAACGTTTCGAGCAAGGAAAATCCTGCGGCCGTGACCACCATGCCGATGGTCGCAAATGTCCGTGCCCCGAACCGGTCGGACAGCATGCCGCTGACCGGCCCCGCGGCCAAGAAACCGAACATCTGCGGCAGGATATACAAGCCGGCGATGAAGGGGGTGTTCGCGTACGACGTGCCGTGCAAGGGAAGATAGATCCCTTGCAGCCAGATAATGAGCATAAACTGCAAGCCGCCGCGCGCCAGCGATGCCAATAGCCCGCTTAGGCTGCCGGCGGTGAATGGCCAAATGCCGAACAGCTTGAGATCAAAAAGGGGTTGTTCGGCAAACTTTTCCACGACCACAAACAAGATCAGCGACGCCATCCCCCCCGCCAATTCGGACAATACCCGCGGATTGCTCCAGCCCATGCTGTGCCGCTGGTACGGCATAATCCCGTAGGTTAGGCCGAGCATGATGCCGAGCAGTCCCGCCGTCAGCAGGAGGTTTCCCCAAATATCAAGACGCTGGCGGCCCTGACGTTGGGCCACTTCGCGCAGCGCAACAAATGCCCACACCGTGCCCACCACACCCACGGGCACGTTGACCAGAAACACCCACCGCCAGTGACCGGTTGCGGCCAAGGCGCCACCGACCAGCAATCCGATGATGCCGCCACCGATCGCCGCGACCTGATTGAGTCCGAGCGCCAGGCCCCGTTGATTTTCGGGAAAGGCATCCGTAAGAATGGCCGCGCTGTTCGCGAAGAGAAACCCGCCGCCAATCCCTTGAACGATGCGAAAGGCAATCAACTCCACTTCGCCTGCTTCTCCCGTGCTCCAGGTCAGCGATGCCAGCACGGAGCCGGCGGTGAATATCAAGAAGCCGAGGTTGTACAGGCGAACCCGGCCAAACATGTCCGATAGTCTTCCGAACAGAACCAGCAGCACGGTGGTGGCCACGTTAAACCCCAATAACACCCACAGCAGCAATCCCGTCTGACTGCTTGCCAGGGGGTTGACTTTTAAGCCGTTAAAGATCACGGGGAGGGCAATGATGAGAATGGATTGATTGATGGCCGCCATCAGCACGCCCAGGGTGGTGTTGGACAATGCGATCCATTTGTAGCGTTGCTCGGGTTTGACCTCTCGCCTTGATCCGTCCATATGCGCGAATCCTTTCCCTGGCGTTGTCATCCCCGTCACGATGCCAACGGCGGTCATTGCGTCCTGCGCCGGTTGTGCGGGTCGTCAGGCCGTCTGCCCTAATGGGTCCGGCAGCGGTTTGAGCTGGACTCGTCCACCGGCTGGAGGGGATTTGGCTTTCCGCGCGACGCGCAGGGTTGCCAATCTCTCGGATCTTGCATAGACAGCGAACCCCTGTTTCGTATTACGGTGTAACCAACGCGGTCTTTTCGCTACCAGGCCGCATTGACCGCCTGGTTCCGGAAAGGCCGGCGTTGACCCGGCCGTCAATCCAACGTGCCGATCCAGTCGTCAACCGTGAGGACATCGGCTTGACGCGGAAATACCTTTTCGGTGAGAATGCGGTGTACCTCGGGATCGGCATCCAGACAGGCGTCAGCCAGCACCGTCAGCGCAAAATCCCTGTCGGCCGCTTCCCGTACCGTCGATAAAACGACGCCACTGGTGGCAATGCCGCAGAGGACCAGTCTGTTGATTTGGCGGGAGCGGAGGAGGATCGCCAGATCGCTGCCGGCGAATGCGCTAACCCGACGTTTCGTCACGATCGGCTCGTCGGATTGGGGCGCCAGCGATTGGTGAATTTGGGTGGCTTCATCCGCCGCGGTCATGTTACTCAATCCGGCCAGGGCTGAGAATGACTTGTTGCGTGGGCTGACTTCGGGATAGCCTTGGCGAAAGGCGACCCGCACAAAAATCACCCCAATCGTGTGCTGGCGTGCGGCTTGCACGGCTTTTTGGAACGGGAGCAGCACGGTGCCAGTTTGGGCGAAACGGGCGACAATCCCATTTTGCACGTCCATGACCAACAGCGCGGTCTGATTCCGATAATCTTGCAAGGGTGGCACCCCCCTCATTTTTCGGGTAGTATTAAGCGGAGAACTCTCCTGTTTATATAAACGGAGAAGTCTCCGTTTGTCAATGACCGTTTGCCGGACAATGCTTAGGAAGGATTCGTATCATGCGTGATGCGGGGGCGGGCTCGAATCGTTCAGAACGTCGCGACGCCGCCGAGAATCGTCGGCGTATATTGAACGCGGCCATTACGCTATTTGAGCAACATGGCGTGCAACCGGTGAGTATGAATCAAATCGCGATAGAGGCGCAGATTGGGTCGGGAACGCTCTATCGACGTTATGGGAACAAGAGCGAATTATGTCTGGATTTAATTAAAGACAACATGTTTTTGCTGTTTGAGGATATTACGGCGTATATGGCGCAGAACCGGGCCGATCCGCCCAGTCAGCGATTGACCGGGCTTCTCCGCTTGTTTATCCGTTTCCGAGAAAAAAAAGCCCAGTTGCTCAAGGGAGTCGAGGAATCGGGGCCAGGCGACCGACTGCGCTATCGAACCCGGAATCCCCTCTACAACGAGTTGCACCAACTCATCGTCGGGCTGTTTGACGAGATGGGCGCCGGGCAGGCTCAACCCAACAGCGTGTTTAAGGCCGACATGGTGCTGATGGCTTTAAGCAGCGACGCCTATTCATTTCAAAGGGATGTGCGCGGGTATTCCCCCGAGTTGATTTTGGAGAAGATCTGCTCCACGTTTGTTTCGTAACGCGCCCCGCCTTTTCGCGGCAGCGATGACCTGAGGCCTTGGGCGGTCGCGCGGGGGGTCATCCGCAAACAGGGCAATATGGCCAACGCCCTCTCTCCCTTTTGTCGGAGGCGGCCGAACATCAGTTGTAATTCGGGTGTAAAGCCCGGGCGTGTTGGCCTCGGGACGGTTTGCCGACTGGGATCGGCCAACGCCTTAAGCCGCGGTGGGGCCATAAAACCGGACCGAGCGGCGGGACCCTCCCGGCTCCGTTTGGTCCCGGCGGGTGGCGTAGGAGATGGCAAGCGGTGTTCTCTCGCCTGGCCGAATATGGCGACCACGTGCTAACCCCGCTTCGCGGTCATTGCCCCAGACTTTTCTCTCTTCGCGGGAGGGGACCCCTTTGAGGGTCCCCTCGATGGCGGCGAGCCGGGAACCACGCTGCCCGACCGCGAAGTCTTGACGGGCTGGCGCCGCCCTGACGTTACAGGCGGCGAAGCCGGCTGCGCCCGGCGTGGTGTGGCGATGAGCATCCGCCAACCGCCGAGCAACCGGGGTCACGTCTTAAATCCCATCTTGCCGAGTCAGGGGCGGTGGCTGTGCCAGACCAGAAAGCCGCCCAACATAATGGCTGCACTGCCCACACCAAACCCGACGGTGAGCCGTTCTCCTAATAGCGTCGCCCCCAGCACGGCTCCGACCACCGGTTGCGCAAAGAAAACCATACCGCTCACGGCGGCTGTGGTCAGTTGCAGGCCCCGATTCCAGAAATAGAAGGCCAGGGCGGTGGAGATGGCTCCCAGGTAGAGGACTCCAGCTAAAATGCCGACTTGATGCAAGGCATGCCATACCCCGGCATTCATGGCGGGAAGTGCCCACGGGGTTATGACCACCTCGGCGATGGCTATGGCGTAGACGGTAGCCACCAGCGTCGACGTGTCGGGCGCCAGCCGCTTGACCAATACTGAACTCAGAGCCCAACTGACCGCCGCACCGGTCAGGATGACGCCTCCCAACAAAAACTGGCCCGAGGCGGAGGCGCCGCCGACGATTCCCCATACTCCGGCGGTCGAGACCAAAAGGCCCAGTGTTTTTTGCCAGGATAGCCGCTCGCCCAGCAAGGGCCGGGCGAAAAGCACCATGAATGCCGGGGTTGAGGCCGTCAAGACCGATCCCCAGGCAGCGTTGGCCCAGTTCGTACCGACAAACTGCGCGCCGATCGACAAGACATATCCGACTAGGGCGATCGCCAGAACCACAAACCAGTCTTTGGGGCGAATCCGCCAGGTGACGCCTTTGGCCAGGGCCAAGGCGATTAATGCCAGCGACCCGATGAGGTATCGCAGCCAAATCAGGGGCCAGGGCGGAATATCCGCCAGGATGACTTTGCTGACCACATACATGCCGCCCCAGATGCTGGCGGCAAAGGCCCCGTAGAGCCCCCCACGCCAATCTGACTTCAATGACATTCCCTCCGAATAGGATGTCTCCCCCAAGGGGCGACGCGGAGGAAGCGGGAGCGTCTTCGACCGGTCTAAGCCCGAAGCCGCTCAGGCACATCCTGTTCGAACCGAATGGTCATGGTCATCCCTCCCGCCCTGACAGCGGAAACCGCCGCCTGTAGTTGCGCGGGATGCTTCGTCCCGCGCAACAATAGACTACACCACGCCCTGTGCGCGGGCAATCGCGGCCGGAGCGAGCCATAGCCGGCTCTCGGCGCTGCCCCCGGAAGTGGCTCAAGCGGGATCTGGCGGCCGTTTTACCGTTGGTCCCCGTCGATTTCTGGGCGGAAACGGCAACCGTCAAACGTTATTGCTCTAGCTGCGACTGACTATACTCCGCGCGTATGATAATTGATGGTTTAGGCGGCCGGCTTGAAGACTTGGAATTTGAGTGTCAGCAGGGTGTTGAGCTGGGCTTGATGGCGGCTGGTATCGGCTAAACAATCGCTGATCGCCTGTTTGAACGGCCCAAACTTGGGATAATACCGCCCATGGAGGCAGTCGGGCTTTACCAACGTCCCGAGCCGTGCGATGAGGTTGCGGTGGAGGGAATACGTCGGCAGCCAGAGCCAGGTCATCGCGAGGCGTTCCGCCTCGGCCATCACCGAGGCATGGCGTTGATAACGGGCGTTATCCAGCACGA
>JAJZZA010000085.1 GCA_021797825.1 Bacillota bacterium
GAAGAGGTCTTGGGATCGCCGCTGCATGTCGCGCCCAACGGATTGGGACAGCTTAACGGAGCGTTTGGCGCATCCCTGTTGGGCCTGCGCCGCGTCGAGCGTCTCATCGCAGAGGGCAAGCCGTTGCCGGAGCCGGCGGGCAACCCGTCAGAGGAGCTTGGGGCGACAGGGACCACGGCACGCCGTCGATGGTCGACCTTTGTACGCGTGCCCTCCGCATTGTCCGAACCCTGTACGGAGGCGGGGGGCTGCCCCATTTTCATTAGCGACTTGACGGTGAAACCGCAAACCGCCTAGCGCGGATAGGGGACGGTCCGGGCCGTACGCGGAGGGGAGGTTGCCATGCCGCACCAGGCCCCAAAAAACTTTGCTTGGATGGTTTTGACCGCGAAAACCGCCGAAAGCATTATGGCGATGAATCGCCGGTTCCAGATAGTATTTTGGAATTCCGCCGCCGAACGCCTCACCGGATATCCTGCCGGGGAGGTGTTGGGCCGTGCGTGCTACGACGTCATGCAAGGAATGGATCGATCATATCAAACATTTTGCCGGCCGGGTTGCAGTCTGGCCTCGGCAGCGGACACCGGTCGGCCAATCAGTGCCTGCGTCCTGATTTGTCCTCACGGGCCGGGCCATTCTTCACGATATTTGGTCAGCAGCATGCGTTTGCACACCGAAGACGGGCCTTTTTTGGCGCACTTTTTTCATGAAACGGGTTGGATAGCGGGTTCCCGCTGGGATGTCGCCGTGACATCGCCGCCACCGCCGGAGCACGGCCTGGCCAAGTTTTCGTTGACCAGCCGCGAACGGGAGGTCTTGGCGCTCTTGACGCAAGGGCGGACGACGCGGCAAGTGTCCGCAGAATTGCACATTACCTACGCTACGGCCCGCAACCACGTTCAGCGTGTCCTCGAAAAGCTCGGCGTACATAGCCGTATGGAAGCCGTCCTCGCCGCCATGACCCACCCGGACCATCGCGAAACGCCATCTTGATTGGCGTGCGGAACCCATCGGGTTGTGGCTGGGCCCCAACCGCTGCGGTTCATCGCGCGGCCAAGTGCTCAGCAGGTTTGGAGCCCGGGGCCCGGTGGAGAATCCGCCCGGCCTTCAGAACCTCCGGCCTCGGCGCGGTGCCCGCCGCATCCGGATCAAGCCGGGCGCCTTGCGGTGTCAACGTGACAGTTCGGGGAATGGACAACAGATCGCGGGCAGCAGGTCTCGCGTGTGTTGGTTGGACTGGCTGGCGGCGGACGGGGCCAGGCACTTCCCGACGCGGGCAACATCCCCCCGCGCCTGCCCGCGCAGAGCCGTGAGGTGGCGGGCATACCCGTACAAGAGCCAACCCCCCCCCGTTGGCGCTGGCCGGGTGGTGCCACGCCGTCATCATCGGGCCGCCAGCGGATTCCCTGGGGTACCCCCCGGAGTGGGCCTGCGGCCGGCGGGAGTCCGTCGCCGTGTCGAAGCGGAATCTGTTGAAGAGGGCGAAGTGTCCGCGGCCCCCCTGGCAAACTTCTCGGCATCTGGACGGGACGATGCGGAACGGTATATCCGGGACGGTTTCCGGCAAGAGATGCGGTCCCGGTGAGCAGAAACTGGCCACGAACACCCAAGAATTTGTCGAAACGTGTCACTTCTTCCGGGAGGAACCGGTTGCATGCCATGCAAATGCTTTAGACAAATAGGCCTTTCGCTTCATGTGGAACGTCAAGCGGGTGATTTAGCATGAACCCGTGATCAATCAAACATCCGATCACTAAACCCGAAACCGATGGCAAAGAAGGCAAGACCATGACAGGCTATGATCAGCGACGGGAGCAAGTTCTCGACGGCAGTGCCCAGGTCTTTGCCCGCAAGGGGTATGACCGAGCCTCCATTCGAGATATTGCCAAGGCTGTGGAAATGAGTCCGGGAGGCCTTTACCATTATTGTTCAAACAAACAGGACTTACTCTATCAACTCTGTGAGCGGTCCTTTCGCACCTTAATCGACCATCTCAGCAGTGGACTGCAACACGTCGAAGACCCCCGAGAGCGGTTATATACGGTGTTTGCCACCCATCTCACCTATTTTTTTGGCCATCCGGATGAACTCATTACCTTGACCGAGAATTTATCTTCGTTGACGCCGCCGGGAGTCGATCGGGTGCGGGAGTTGCAACGCCGGTACTACAGCATGGTCTCCAAAGTGTTGGAGTCCTTTCCCAGTGCACCGGCCAGGTCCCTGCGGATCGCCACCATGACGCTTTTTGGGTCGATCAACTGGGTGCATACCTGGTATCGCCACGAAATCGACGGTCCCGCCGAAACGGTGGCGCGGATTATGACAGATTTGTTTTTAAACGGTATGGCGCCGGCCTATCAGTACGCACCGGCTGCCGGCGGGAACCATCCCGATCACCCGGACGGCACCAAGGAGGGATAAGACGTGCCCAACGCCATTGAGGTCGGCCATGAGGGCCGTGTTCTGACCATCGTCCTGCAATATCCTCCACTCAACATTTTAGAACGCGCCCACATTGAGAGCCTGACCGGGATGCTAAGCCCGCTGCAATCCGACAGTGCCATCGACGTGGTTTGGATTCGTGCCGACCACACCAAAGCGTTTTGCGCGGGTGTCTCGGTCGCCGACCATTTGCCCGAGCGAGCGCCGGCCATGCTGGCGGCTTTTCGGCGATTAAGCGAAACCATGCAGCGTTTGCCGCAGGTGATTGTCATTGAAGTGTTTGGCAGTGTTCTCGGCGGAGGCCTGGAGTTAATGATTTTAAGTGATTTGGTGGTGGCTGCGGATGACGCCAGGTTTGGCCAGCCGGAGATTTTGCTGGCCGCTACCCCGCCCGTGGGAGCCGCCTTGCTGCCGGCTCGGGTGGGCTGGCAAGAGGCTGCCCGGATTTGCCTTTTGGGAGAGACGATGGATGTGGGCTGGGCCGCGCAGCGAGGCTTGGTGACACGCGTGGCACCCCGCGCACAACTCAAGGAAGCCGCCCAAGCCGTGGTCGGCCAGCTGCTCAAAATGAGCGGTCCCGTGCTGCGCGCGACCAAGCGGATTATGGCGGGCGGCTCCGAGAGTGCGGCCAACGCGATAAACTACGGTTTCGACGTCTATTACTCCGATGTGTTGCCCACCCAGGACAGTCAAGAAGGGATCGCAGCGTTTTTGGCCAAACGCCCGCCTCGCTGGCAGCATCGCTAGGACCGGTCCGTTTCGGATTGCGGGGGACATCATTGGCAAGCAATTCCACATTATCCGAAGGGGGTAGCAAGCATGGACCAAGACTTTACCGATATTATCTATGAGGTGAATTCCCAAGGCGCGGCCCGTCTCACCATCAACCGGGAGCAAGCCTACAACGCTTACACCACGCATACCCTTAGAGAAATTCGGGAAGCCCTGCGAATGGCGGCGTTTGACCACGGCGTCAACCTACTGGTGTTGACCGGGGTGGGCCAAAAGGCGTTTTGCACCGGGGGCGATGTCAAAGAATATGCCGACCATTATGTTAAACACCCGAACGATTTCTGGCAGTACATGGTGCACTTTCAGGATTGTCTGGACGCGGTGCGCCATCTCGGCAAACCGACGATTGCCCGCCTGAACGGCATGACGGTCGGGGGCGGCAATGAATTCAATATGGCCTGCGATCTGGCGGTCATGGCGGATCATGCCATAATTCGGCAGGTCGGAACGCGGGTCGGGAGCGTCGCCGCCGGTGGCGGCACGCAATGGCTGCCGATTATCGTGGGAGATCGCCGGGCTCGCGAACTGCTGTACTTCTCCGAGCCAATCTCTGCCGAGAAAGCACTGGATTGGGGATTGGTCAACCGGGTGGTGCCGTTTGCGGAGTTGGACGCCGTGATTGACGAGTGGACCGAGAAACTGACCGACAAATTTGGGGAATGTCTGCGCTATACGCAGGAATCCGTAAATTATTGGAAAGATAGTTCCTGGTATAGCACAATTGGACATGCGCGCGAATGGTTGACGCTGCATTTTGCCCATCCTGAACCGCAGGAAGGCATGCAGGCGTTTGTGGAAAAGCGGGCGCCGGACTATCGCGCCATTCGCGAACGGCAGAAGGCAGGCCGCGGAGACTTTTGGTATGGCGCCCCGGTTCGGGTCTGCCCATCCTGTGGGGCGCATGCCATTCCCAGCGAGTTCCGGTTCTGCGGGGTATGCGGACACGCGATGCCCGAGGAGGAGTAAACATGAAGGCGGCGGTCTTTTACGGTCCGCACGAACCCCTGCGCGTCGAAACGGTGCCCGATCCGGTTGCCGGGCCCAACGAGATCCTGGTTCAGGTGGCGGCTTGCGGTCTTTGCCATACCGACCTTCACTATATCGATCATGATGTGCCGACGGCCAACAAACCGCCATTAATCCTGGGGCATGAGGTCTCCGGGCGGGTCAAAGCGGTCGGCAGCCATGTCTCCGGTTTCGCCATCGGGGATCCCGTGTTGGTGCCGGCGGTGTTTAGCTGCGGAACGTGCCGATACTGCCGCCAAGGCCGGGAAAACATTTGCGAGCACATGGTGATGCCGGGCAATCATGTGCACGGGGGCTACGCCGAATACATGGTCGCTCCCGCCAAGGACGTATTACATCTATTGCCCGGTTTGCCGTTGGTGGACAGCGCCATTATCGCCGATGCGATGTCGACGCCGTATAACGCCGTAAAAAATCGCGGACGGGTTCGCCCCGGCGACCGCGTTGCGGTCTTCGGTTGTGGCGGGGTCGGTCTGAACGTGGTGCAAATTGCGGCGGCGGCGGGCGCGGACGTTATCGCGGTCGATATCGACCAGGAGAAGTTGGCGGTGGCCAAGCAATTGGGCGCGCAAACGGTGTTGCCGGGAGGCGAGGGATATGCGGTGGTCAAAGAGATTCGCCGCCTCACCGGCGGCGGCGTGGATGTCGCGTTCGAAGCTATCGGTTACCCTCCCACCATTACTCAGGCCTTCGACGCGCTCGCCCGCGGCGGCCGCCTGGTCATTGTCGGATATTGCCAGCATGCGGTTCCGATCAACGTGTCCAAACTGATGTTCTATGAGATGGAGATGGTGGGCTCGCTGGGATGTCATCCTCTCGATTACATTCCCCTCATGAAGATGGTGCAGACCGGAACGCTCACCCTGTCCCGCTTGATTAGCCATCGCGTCTCCCTGGACGATATCAATCAAGGGCTTGATTACTTGAGAAACGGCCAGGGCTTGCGCAACATCGTGGTGATGGATTAAGCGCCGGGCGCAGGATTTCCAATCTGCGGCCAGGTCGCGAGATCGATGCCGAATTTCCGCAAATCGATAAGGAACCGACCGGGATCAGCATGAGGGGTCATTTCCGCCATAAGCGGAGTAGGCAGCAAGCGCGCGGTCGGCTATGGCGCGCCAGCCGCTCCGATGTCATTCTCTCCTTAGGCCCCGGCGAACGAGACCCAGGGCGAAGCCGTTCGCTGGCCGCCGTCGGATATGACGTCGGCAAAGAGTGCCAAAGCCAAGAGACGACGATGACGGTCTCTCGGCACGCGAGGAACAGGAGGGGAACGCAAGCGTGGATACGGCCTCGTTAATTGACGACTACTTTATGTTGGATATGGGGTTGACTCCCGAAGAGCGGGCCGTGCGGGACACCATCCGCCACTTTGTGGAGGTCGAGGTGAGGCCCAATGCGGGACGGTGGTGGCTGGAAGGCGTTTTCCCCACCGAGCTGATTCCGCGCCTGGCCGACTTGGGAGTCTTTGGCGCCATGCTGCCTGAAGAATATGGCGGCGCGGGATTGTCCGCGGTGGGCTACGGATTGATCATGCAGGAACTGGAACGCGGCGATTCCGGACTGAGATCGCTGGCTTCCGTCCAGTCCAGTTTGGCGATGTTCGCCGTATACCGTTTTGGCAGTGAATCGCAAAAACTTCACTATTTGCCAGCTATGGCCCGAGGCGAGATGATTGGGTGTTTCGGGTTGACCGAACCCGACGCCGGTTCGGATCCGGGAGCCATGCGGACCCGGGCGCTGAAGACTGAGAGCGGTTACGTGATTAGCGGCGCCAAACGCTGGATTACCAATGGCAATTTAGCGCAGATGGCAGTGGTTTGGGCGAAAGATGATGAGGGTGTGATCCGCGGGTTTATCGTTCCGGTCGAATCACCCGGTTTTCGCGCGAAAAAAATCGAAACCAAAGCGTCCATGCGGATGTCGGTCACCTCCGAGCTGTACTTGGATGATGTGGAGGTGCCGCAGACGGCGTTGCTGCCGGCCTCCCGTGGGTTAGGTTCCCCGTTGGCCTGTCTGACCCAAGCGCGTTATGGCATTGTGTGGGGGGTGGTGGGAGCGGCCCTGGATTGCCTGGCCGAGGTCGCTGAATATGTCAAGACGCGGGTGGCATTTGGTCGACCGCTGGCTCGCACCCAGTTGATTCAAGAGCGGCTGGTGGACATGTTGTCACGCATCGTCGCAATGCAGCTCAGGGCTTTTCAACTGGGCCGTCTTTATCAAGCGGGCACGCTGCGTCCCCCCCAGGTTTCCTTGGCGAAACGGGACAATGCCCGGGCGGCACTCGAGGTGGCGCGCCTGGCCCGTGAAATTCTGGGAGGAAACGGGATTAGCGTGGACTACGGACCTATTCGTCACATGCTCAATCTGGAGACGGTCGATACCTATGAGGGGACCTACGAAGTGCACACGCTTGCGGTCGGACGCGATTTGCTGCAAGAGAACGCTTTTTAATTGTCAAAAATGTCGGAAAGGTAGCTATTCCATGCGCGAATTACCTGTTGGCCCGGGTTGGCACGGAAGGTGCGGCCCCGGTTTGGGGAGGTCCCCGGTCGGCCCGGCGTGACTGCCCGCAATGCGGCCGGATTTCGAAAAATCGACGCAGGCTTGCCAGCCCGGCAATAAAGGATCCCAGTCAAGGCCCCCATAAGGAGAGGATTGAGGATGGCCTCAGCAGCGGTTACCAGAGATGTATTAAATGTCACCGACGCCATTTTTGAGCCGTGGAATAGGTCAGACGCGGGCACTCGGCCCGCCATCTATTATCGGGACAGCGTCTGGTCGTACCAGCAACTCATCGCGGAGATCAATCGGGTGGGCAACGGGCTTGGGCAATTGGGGGTGGCACGCGAAGATCGGGTGGTATTGATTGGCTATGATTCGCCATTTTTTGTGGCCGTGTTGTACGGGGCGATGAAAATTGGGGCGGTGCCGGTCCCGGTCAATACCAGTCTGAAGCCGGAGGACTATCAATATTTCCTCGAAGACAGCCGCGCGCAAGTGCTGGTGGTCGAACCGGAAATTTGGCGGGATCTCGCCCCCGTCATTGGCCAGCGCATGCCACATTTAAAGTGGGTCATTATTTTGCCGGGACTAGAGACCGCTGCGGTGCAGGCCAACGGCTATCCGGGGCCGTTGCTGTTTTATCAGGACTGGGTCGCGATCATGGCCAGCAACTTAACCGCGGTTCCCACTTTGCCCGACGAGATGGCGTTTTGGCTTTATAGTTCGGGCAGCACCGGACGGCCCAAAGCGGCCGTGCATTGTCACAAAGACATGCTGTTTTGCAACCGGGTCTATGGCCAGGACGTGCTGGGCATTAGCGAGCACGATCGGCTTTACAGCGCATCCAAACTCTATTTTGCTTATGGGTTGGGCAATGGCTCTTATTTCGCCTTTGCCAACGGGGCATCGGTGGTGTTGGTGCCGGAAAAAGTGGAGCCGCAAGCTGTGATGGATACCATCGTCCAGACCCAGCCGACCTTGTTTTTTGGCGTGCCAACCCTTTATAATGCCATGTTGCGAACTAAGGGCGATTATCATTTCCCCACCGTTCGCGAGTGTGTTTCCGCCGGCGAACCGTTGCCGGCCGAAATCTATACGCGCTGGAAAGACCGGTTTGGTGTCGAAATCGTTGACGGGATTGGATCGACCGAGGTGTTGCACATCTACATCAGCAACCGCCCGGGACAGTCCCGGCCCGGGGTAACCGGACGGATTGTCGACGGGTATGAGGCGAAGATTGTCAACGAAAATGGGTACCCGGTGGAACCCGGCGCGGTCGGGGACCTGATGGTCAAGGGGGATAGCATTGCGGCCTTTTATTGGAATCAGGCCGCCAAGACGCGGGCGAGCATGATTGGCGAGTGGTTTCGCACCGGAGACAAGTTTGCCATGGACGACGAGGGATACCTGTACTACGCGGGGCGATCGGACGACATGATCAAAGCGGGGGGAATTTGGGTGTCGCCCGCCGAAGTGGAAGGCGCGCTGCTAATGCACCGGGCGGTGGCGGAGGCGGCGGTGGTTGGGGCTGCGAACGGGCACGGACTGGAAAAGCCGGTGGCCTTCGTGGTATTGGTCCCCGACGTTTCGCCGTCGGAGGCCCTAAAAGACGACTTGTGTCAGGTCGTGCGTTCCCATCTGGCGCATTTCAAAGTCCCGCGCGAGATTTATTTTGTCAGCGAACTTCCCAAGACGGCGAGCGGGAAAATTCAACGCTACCGCTTGCGCTTAAGTTTGGCCAGTCGCGATGCGCCAACCGAGGGATAACCGAAGGGACGGCGCAGTTGAGCCCAAGCCGGGAAGCCTAACATGCAGAAACCCGTGCAAAAAGTCAGCCGGGAAACCCCTATGAAAGGACGGATGAGTGTGGACGACCGATGCACCGAATGTCAAGAGGCGGCATATTCCTGCGAGATTTGTCAAACCCGTCCTAAAGCGTATGTTCCAGTTAAAGATGCCTGGCTGGCGGAGCGCGCCGCCGCCGCCCCCACCCCGGTTTCGGCGTATCCGGGGGAGTGGGCGATTGGCGAGATACCCGGGGGAATCGTGGCGAAATGGGACCAAGCGTCTCACCGCTTTGTCGGCGCCGGCAGCCGGCGGGAACCCCATCCCCATCCCCATCGCTTTGCTTGGCTGGAACTGACAACCGCCTGTCCCCATCGCTGCCGGCACTGCTATCTGGGGAGTCGGCTGGCTCATGGGCACGCGCCTTTGCCCCAGATTTTGCAGGCCCTCTCGCAAATGCGGGAATTCATGGTTGGCGAAGTGGTTTTGACGGGAGGGGAGCCGACGATGCATCCCCAATTTGTCCGGATCCTCAACGACGCGCGGATGGTGGCCCCGGCCGTGCGCGTTTTGACGAACGGCTGGACCCAGCGGCCCGAGGTGGTTAGCGCCTTGGCGCAAGCGGGGGTGCAGGTCGAAACCCCGCTTTTAGGGTGGCAAGAGGACCACGATTGGATGACGCGGACCCCGGGTTCCTTCCAGCGGGTGATGACAAGCTTGCGCCGCTACCACGAGGCTGGCGTTGACCTGACTCTAACCACCACGCTGACCCGTCAGGGGATGCGGGCATTGCCGCAATTACGCAAGCTGGCGAACGCGTGGGGAATTCCATTCGCGCCCTCTGCGCTGACGGCCGAAGGCGCAGCGCTCGATCATTGGCGCGATCTCTCCCCGGCCGGGAGCGAGGCCTGAGCGGGAAGATCCATCGGTGGCGATGTGAGCGATGCCCGATGGGCGCGATGATGGGCGGCAAGCCATTTCTCTCCGGATCCGCGTCTTTTCGTAATGCCCGGATGCGCCCCGGGGCGGACCGACGCACCAGACTACGCGTATTGGCGGAATGCGCGAGGCGTCTCCACGGCCCCCGCATCGCCGGGCTAGCGGCGGTCGAGCCGACGGTGCGGACGCGGGGGCGGTGGGGGTATGCTCCCCAGCCGGGTTCTGGCCAGTCGCTCCGCGGCGCGCGCAGGCAGAGTCTTTCGCCAGCGGCCCTGAAGGGGTTGCAGGGGATGAGCGGGCCATCGCGAGGCAGCACGCCGCCCGGGATGGCGACGGGCGGCGCGGCAGGCGGCCTGCGCAACGCCAGGAAAAATGCGCCGGGGCCGGGGGCGAGCGGCCGGTGGCAACGACGTCCGCAGAGGCTCTGCTGAGCTTTTTGACGCGCGGGTTTGGTGGGACGGAAGAAGGGGTGGCGTGATGACGGGATTGGGTGGCCGGGTCGCCGTGGTGACCGGCGGGGCCCAGGGAATTGGGCAGGCGGACGCCGTGGCGCTGGCCAAAGCGGGGGCACGGGTGGCGGTGTTGGATGTCAATGCGGACGCGTGCGCGGAGACGGTGCGGATGGCAGTTGAGCAGGGCCAAGAGGCTTTGGCCTACGGATGCGATGTGACCCGGGTGGATAATGTGCAAGAGGTGGCAGAACGCATCGCGCGCGACTTGGGGCCGGTGACGGTGCTGGTGAATAATGCCGGGATTACCCGCGATAATCTGCTGTTTCGGATGACCGATGAAGAATGGTTGTCGGTGATAAATACTCATTTGACGGGATCGTTCAATTGCACCCGGGCCTTTCAACAGCATATGGTCAAAGCCCACGGCGGGAAGATCGTGTTTACGTCTTCCACCTCCGCGCTGGGCAATCGCGGCCAAGTGAACTATGCGGCGGCGAAAGCCGGATTAATCGGTATGACCCGGACCTTGGCCATTGAGCTCGGGCCCTTTAACATCAATGTCAATGCCGTCGCGCCCGGTTTTGTGGACACCGCCATGACCCAAGAGGCGGCCCGGCGCCTGAAAAAAGAGCCGGAGGCCTGGAAGGCGGAAAGGGCTGCCCAGAACCCCTTGCGCCGGGTTGGCACCCCGCAGGATATTGCCAATGTGGTGGTGTTTTTGTGCAGTGACGAGGCGGCCTTCGTCAATGGTCAGGTCATCTATGTTAGCGGAGGGCCGGGACGCGGGTGAGGGCAGGGCGGACCGCTCTGTCAGGTGAGGAGTGGGCGTTTTCGCCGGCGTCCAGCCCGGGGAACTCGCGGAGAGGCGAAACACCTTCGTCGGGGCGCCGAGTGTATTTGCGCTCGGCGGTGCCGGAGCGGCGCCTGGGCGCATGCCCCCCGGCCGCCCACCGCGACTTTTTGCAGGAGGTCTCGGCGGGAGCACGCGGATCGGCTGGCGGGAACGCTTTGACACGGTGGGGGGGCGAATCGTCTCAATGACCGGGCGAAACATCGCTGGGCATTGACCGGCAAGTGGGCAAAGGAGTGGACTCCCATGCGTGAAGTGGTCATTGTGGCGGCCAGGCGGACACCGATCGGAAGACATAACGGGGTGCTGAGAACGGTGCGTCCCGACGATTTAGCGGCGCTGACGCTAAAGACCGTCATTGCCCAGGTCGGGTTGGATCCGCGGGAAGTGGACGACGTGTTATTGGGCGCGGCAAACCAGGCGGGTGAAGATAATCGCAATGTGGCGCGCATGGCGCTGCTGCTGGCGGGGTTTCCGGTCGAAGTGCCGGGGGCCACGCTCAACCGGTTGTGCGGGAGTTCGCTGGAAGCCATCAACCGCGGCTACCAGGCTATCTGTTCCGGGGAGGCCGACATTATCGTGGCGGGAGGGGTGGAGTCGATGACGCGGGCTCCCTTCGTCCTGCCGAAGTCCGACACGCCGTTTCCTGTGGGCAGCCGGGAAATCTATGACACCACCATCGGCTGGCGGATGACCAATCCGCAGCTAGCCGCCCGCTACTATCCCTATTCCATGGGAGAAACCGCAGAAAACTTAGCCGAGCGTTTTGCGATCAGCCGAGACCAGCAAGACGCCTGGGCGCTGCAATCCCATCAACGGGCGGTGTCGGCCCAACAGAACGGGTGGTTTGCCGATGAGTTGATTCCGGTCCCGGTGGAAAATCCCAAGACGGGCGAGATCGTGGTGGTGAGCCAGGACGAGCATCCCCGGGCCGACACATCCTTGGCCAAACTGGGCAAGTTGAGACCGGCTTTTCGCCCGGGAGGGACCGTCACCGCGGGAAATTCCTCGGGAATCAATGATGGTGCGGCCGCGGTGATTTTGATGGAGGCGGCGGTGGCGGCGCGGCACCAGCTCGAACCGTTGGCCTATGTCAGAGGGAGCGGGGTAGCCGGCGTGGATCCGTCTATCATGGGTTACGGACCGGTGCCTGCCACCCAAAAAGCCCTTACGCGCTATGGCTGGAAAATCGACGATCTGAATTTGGTTGAACTCAACGAAGCGTTTGCCGCGCAAGTCCTGGCGGTGCTGCACGATCTGCCGTTGGATCCCGAGGTGGTCAATCATGCCGGCGGCGCGATTGCGCTCGGCCATCCCTTGGGAGCGTCCGGGGCGCGGATTTTAACCACCTTGGTGCACGGCATGCGTCGCCGTCAAGCCCGGCGGGGACTGGCCACCATGTGTATTGGGGTGGGGCAGGGAATTGCCACGTTGCTGGAGTCGCCCTAATACATCACCGACTTTCGGCGCCGGGCGGGCCCGCACCATCCCCCGCGATCATGTCCGCCCCGCGGGTTTGGGGAAACGATTCCGGCGTGATGCGGGTGGTGGCGCGTGCTCGGAACGAATCGAATGTCCTGGGCGCGTTGCCGCGGCCCCGGCGGGGACGGGCCGGGCGGCAACCGCCGCACGACATGCCGGATCGGATTCCCCGGGGGTCCCGCTGAAGGCCAGGCGGTGTGGCCATTCCCTGCGGCCGAGGCGGCTAGAGGCTCCTGGCGGTCGCTCGCCGCGTGAACCGGGTCCGCTGGCAAGTGAGGCTACAATACCGGCATGACGTTGTCAGACCAAGCAATAGGGGGTTGCGCAGATTGAACGAAAGAAACGGGATCGCGATATCGTCAAATGAAGTCAATGGCTATCCGTTTTATTCGTGGGCGGGTCTGCGGGTGGTGCAAGCCTCCCAGGGTGCGTCCGTGGTCGAATTGGAGGTAAAACGCCATCATCGCGGTGGTGGCGGAACCGAAGCCATCAATGGCGGTATCGTCGCATACATGTTTGATGGCCTCCTGGGCGTTGCGGTCCGCTCCGCGTGGCCGCCATCCGTCTCCGGGCAAGTCACCATTTCCCTTAACATCCAGTACCTGCGGATGCTTAAGGCCGAGAAAACCGTCACCGGACGCGCCCAGATTACCCGCATGGGAACCAGCACCGTTTTTGTGGAAGGGCAAATTTTTGACGAGACAGGAACATCCTGCGCGAAATGCGTCGGAATTTACAAGTTGTTTGGAGTACGCAACAGTTCGGCGCCCTAGGCTGCCAGCGTCTTCATGCGCGTCCTAAAAAGCACCACAATTGGGCATAATTACCCGAGACAGGATTAGCGTCCAGAACCCATCAATTGCCGCCATAGCCCGGACAAATGCGGTCACACTACCTAAGATGCGCTGGCGGAAAAACGGATTGTCGCGAAA
>JAJZZA010000086.1:0-7706 GCA_021797825.1 Bacillota bacterium
CAAGCGCGTCCGTCGCCGGGGAATAGCATCCGTTCATGGTACAGTTCCCGGACAGCCAACCCGAGACTTTTTTGGCCAAATACCGTGAGACCTTACACTATTCCATACCGTGTATCCGGGCAATCGCGCGGATAGCCAGGAGTTTCACACGGTCACCGCGGACCTCATCGCCCGGTACCGGGCGATTGGGGAGACGTGCCAATCCGTGACCATCGTCTACGACCAGGGGAACAATGCGCGGACCAATCAGGAGCGGATCGATGCGAGTCCGCTCCACTTTGTGGGATCGCTCAAAGCCAAGCAAGTCCCCGATCTCTGGGAGGTGGGACGCGAGCACTTTCAGCCGTTAGACGGCGCCACCTGCGGAGGCGTCACCGCCTATCGCACCGAGCGCGAGATTTTAGGAGAACGGCGGACCGTGGTGGTGACCTATAATGAGGCCCTCTATTTAGGGCAATGGCCAGGGGAACTCCTGCGGTTGCGCAAACTCAATGATCGTTTGCACGCGATCCAGGCCCGGTTGGCCGACGCCCCGTCCCGGCGACCGACGGTCGCCAGCGTGCAACGGCGGGTCGAGGCGGCCTTAACGAAAACCGGTCCGCCCGGACGGCAATGGGTGACGACCACCGTCACCGACTCCGCCACCGGCCCCCAGCTGTCCTATGCGATCGATCATGCGGCCTGCGAAGCCTGGGGCCACACCCATTGGGGCAAGACCGTCTTGTTTACCGACCGCCACGACTGGTCCACCGAGCAGATCGTGACGGCGTATCGCGACGCCTGGCACATCGAGCAAACCTTTCGCCAGATGAAACAGACGCCGTGGCTGCGGTGGCAACCGCAATTTCACTGGACCGACGACAAGATTCGGGTCCATGCCTGTATCTGTGTGTTGGCGGTCACGTTGGTGAACCTGCTACGGCGCGAATGTGCGCGGGGCGGCATCGATCTGAGTGTCGCCGACCTGTTGGACGAGCTGACAACGATTCACGAAGTGCTCTACCACTACCCCCCGGCGAGTGGGCTGGATGCCTGTTTGACCCTGACGGATCGCACCCCCCGGCAACAGCAACTCCTCGATCTCCTGGCAATTCCGGTAACGAATGCCAAATAGTTAGATAATACCGGTTGCGGGATCTGCGGCGAGCTAAGTAGGAAACTTCCGCTAGGAATGGGTCGTGAGGACGGCATCCGCCAGGTGGCCTTCCGGATCAGCCATCGGCCTGGCGTGGAATATGAGCGGGTGCGGCAGGTCTCCATCACCTACGACAAGATCGCCTGACAATTGGATGCCCGTCTGGTGGTGGAGGTCCTGCCCCGTGAGCAGTCAGTGCCAAAATCTCCCCACCTACCGCTTTGGGAACCGATGATCCATCATTGCTCCAAACGTGAGGAGGGGATGTGCCATGACACAAGCCGAGCGAGAGGCGGCACAACGAGCCTGGGTGGAACAGGTCGCCGACTTTCAGGCTAGTGGCCAAAGCCAGCCGCAATGGGCCACGGCCCGCGAAGGACCATGTTGCAATTGACGTATGGGGTCCGCAAATTTCGGGCCCCCACCCCGGTCGACATGCCGCCGTCCCGGGTGGCGTGCCCATCGCTCGCGGCTGGCCACCGCTGTCACGTTTTAGGCGAGGCCCCAGTCCTGGAATAGCGCGCGTATCCGCGGCTCAACCCGAAACCGCTAAAGATTCTAACCCTCGAAATACGAACCCGGGTCGCCACCGAGGCTGTGATTCCAAGGGCCGGAGACCGGGATACCGTGTCAATAATGCATTGATGGCCACCCGGCCCTCGGCTCGGGCGAGCGTATTCCCCAAGCACGTGTGAATCCCGCCGCCGAACGACAGATGCCGATTGGGATATCGCTCCAAGTCTAATTGCTCGGGATGGGAAAATACCTGCGGATCATGATTTGCTGATCCGAGAAGACAGATAACAACATCCCCTTCAGCGATGTCCGTGTCGTTGATTGTTATCGGTTCGTTGCAGAGACGGGACGTCGCTTGGACCGACGAGTCATAGCGCAGCAGCTCGTCGACGCCCCGATCGCTCAGGCCCTGGGCGCGCACGGTGGCCCATGCCTTGGGGTGCTGAAAGAGTGCCCACAACCCATTGCCGATTAAGTTCACCGTGGTTTCGTGGCCTGCCACCACGAGCAAGGTGACCATGGTAATTAGCTCGTCTTCCGTCAGCCGATCGCCCTCTTCCCGCGCCTGAAGAAGGGCGGTTAACAGGTCCTCTTGGGGATGGGCGCGGTGGTCGCGGATGACTTCGCGCACATATTGACGAAACGCATGGTTCGCTTTTTGCGCTTGAACAAACGTGTCGCGGTCTTGGGTAGCATCAATGCCTGCCGTGAGGGCGCGAGACCATTGCCGAATGAGTCCCCGATCGGCAATGGGGACCCCCAACAGGTCGCTAATCACGGTCACAGGAAAGGGAAAGGCAAAATCTTGGATGAGATCCCAGGAATCCCGCCCTTCGAGGTCGTCCAGGACTTCCTTGATCAAGGTATCAAGACGCGGGAGGGCCTGTTCCACAGCCCGCGGCGTAAACGCCAAGTTCACCAGCCGGCGCAAACGCGTATGATTCGGCGGATCGAGCAGCAGAATGGAGTTCAACACGCTCGGTTCCGCAGACGGTTGATGAGCATACAATCCTTCGCGACCTAGCCGGGAATCTTTAAGCACTTGCACGCACTGGTTATAGCCAAACACATACCAGGTATCACCCCAACGTCCGGGTTGACCCACCACCCCGGGATGAATCGGCCCGTCTGCCAGGTAGCGGCGATATACGGCATAACGGTCATGGGTAAACTCTTCGGAAAAAGGATTAAACGGCAGCAGCGACATAACTTCTTCTCTCCTATCTTTGTAAGTGTTTTGTGCACACCCGCTGGTTCTGAGTTATGTGTGTTCAATTCCGAGGATCCCCGCAACCCTCTGCTCGCCAATGAACGGCCTCACCAAGTCCATCCAGGGATTGCAGAGTCTACGCCCGAATCATCCGGTGGGCACGATGATGCCGTGTTAACGTGCCGCCGGGGTGCGGACCCCCGCGATATACTGCAACACCGCGATGCTTCGATGGCTTTGGTCTCCAGATGCGAAGGGAAGTCGTCCCTGCGCCATGATGTTGGCCTGCATCCGACCGTCTCAATACGTGAGATACCCCCGCGGCATTCGGTCCCAGCGGATAGTCGCAACGGCCCCGCCCTGTTCGACATAAAACGCCACGAAACGCCCATCCCCTTCCACACATTACGGCGCCTTGAACCGCAGCTTGGCGTTGATCAATCGTCGATGCTGATGGCCTAAGGTGCCACGCCAGTTCACGCTGTCATGCCTATCCCCGCCCCGTAGCCGCTCAAGCCATTCGCAACGTCCGGATCTGCGTCTCACCCTGGCGTCGCCGATGCATCAACGCCTCAAGATCGTCGCCGACCGCAATATACCAGCCGGATAGCGCGTCATATGCTCCGGTGGCGAGTGTTACAACAAGTGCCGCAGCGCGCTCCGGGGGAACGGCGAGCCCCGCGTCTAACAGTTTCTGAAATTCAGGACCGGCCCAGCGGTCACTCAACGCTTGATCAATCAACGCGGTATGCACCAGGCCGGGGCTGAGTGCGAAAACGCTGACCCCTGTGTTCACCAACTGCAGCGCCATGCACTCCGTCAGGCGTATCAAGGCCGTCTTGCTGACGCTATAGGCAGGGATGGTAGCGCTGGCACGTGTCCCTGCAGGACTGACGATGTTGATGATGCGGACCTGGTGCCGCCGGATCATTGTCGGCAGCACGGTGTGAGCGCACCGGAAAGGCGCATACACCATCGATCGCACGTCTTGCCACCAGAGGTCGGGATCCGATTCCCAGATGGGCCCGGTGGTCTCATTGCTCGCGGCATTATTGACCAGCAAATCGATGGGCCCATAAGTACGCTCGGCTTGCTCGACCATCTCGGTGACCGCTTCCGAATCCGTGACGTCTGTCACCACGGCGATCGCCTTTCCACCATCCTGCTTCATCTCGTCCACGCAGGCGTCCAACTGGTCGGCCGAGCGCGCCCACCACGACCGACGCGCCGTGCTGGGCCAATGCGTGGGCGATGGCGTGTCCAATGCCGCGACCCCCACCGGTCACGACCGCACACTGCCCGGAAAGAGAAAGAGCATGGACACCCCTCGCGTCCTTCATGAGTACCGCCTCCTATTTCCTATTTATTCTGTCAATCGCCATCAAACGCCGGGTTCTCATCGTCTTTTTTTTCCAAGGCGCGTGACGACACGCCCTTTAGGGCATCTATCACCGCAACGGTCCTGGGATGCGGAAACCTCAGAGGTTAGGCCTCCCTGATGAGACGATGTAACACCCCGGCCACCACCTCGGGATGTGATTCATAGAAATTGTGATCGCCCGACACCGTAATGACGGGCCAGCCGCATGCCCGCGCATATTCGGCCGCCACCGCCACCGGGCCATAGCGCGGATTGTCGCCGCGGGCCGTGTAGGCAATATACGTGCGCGGCAGGGCTGCCGCTTGCAAATGACGCAGCGACACCGGATCGCACAGCGGCCGCCAGAGCACGGGGCCACAGCGGGGATCCGCCAAGTCCGGGTTTGTGGGCAGAAGCCAGGCATCGTCCCCCATGGCTTGTTCCATCGCTTCCACCACCGCCGGATCGTACACATCCCGCACACGTTGGCCATCGGTGGTCGGAACAATCGCATCGACATTGACCAGATGCGCCAGTCGATGAACCAGTTGTTCGGCAACCGCCGTCGCGACCCACCCGCCATAGCTATGTCCGACAAGCCACACATGATCCAATTGCTCGTACTCAATCAGATGGACCACGTCGGTGATATGCGTTTTTAGCGTCACCGACGGCGAGGCCAAGTGACGACGCTCGCCGTAGCCTGTCAGCGTGACCGCAAACACCTCGTGCCCGAGGCGGCGCAGGCACTGGGCTACCGGCGTCCAAGCCCACCCCCCGTCGCCCGCTCCATGTATCGTGACGATCGTACTCATGCTCTCCCCCTTGTCCATGGGCGGTTTATATCTTTACCGGGCCTAGGAACTCCTCCCCCGTCCGAGCCATTGCTCCCCAACGTCATACGGCACCGAGCGTCTAAGCGTCCTCCCCGACGCTTTGGCGTAAGAGAAAGCGCTGCACCTTACCGCTGGGGGTTTTCGGCAACGCCGGGACAAATGTCACCTGGCGGGGGTATCCAGTCTTCGCAAATCGTGCGCGCACCCACTCTTGCAGTGCGGATCCCAAAGTCGGGGACGGCTCATATCCGGGCCGCAGCACCACAAACGCGTGAATAACCTGCCCGCGCAACGCATCCGTCACGCCCACCACGGCACATTCGGCTACCGCCGGATGCAGCATGAGCACGCTTTCGACGTCAAACGGCCCCACCCGGTACCCTGCGGTGAGGATCACATCGTCGGAGCGACTCGCAAAGAAAAAGTGGCCCTCATCGTCTTGGCTTCCCTCATCGCCGGTGAGATAATAGCGGCCCTGGCCCACGAAACGCGCCTCGGTGGCCTCCACATCGTGGTAATATCCGCGAAAACTAAACAAGGGTGAATTCAGCACATCAATCGCCAAATGGCCTTCTTGACCCGGCGGTAACTCGTGCCCGTCATCGTCGAGCACCACCGCCCGAAACCCCGGCATCGCCTGGCCCATAGACCCCGACTTGACGGGACGACTTAACGCGGGCGCCCGATGGTTATTGATCGGCATCCCGGCTTCGGTTTGCCCATAATGGTCCAAAATCGGCACACCGAGGGTCTCCTCCGCCCAGGCGCTAATCCCGGGATTGAGCGGTTCCCCCGCACTCGACAACGCGCGCAAGGTAAACGGCAAGACCAATCCCTCTGCCCGGATCGCCCGGTAGACGGTGGCCGCGGCGGCAAAGTGCGTGATCTTCCAATACGCGATCCAGTCCAGAGCTACCTGGGGCGCAAAGGGTTGATCAAACCAATGGTTCGCTTGGCCGATTAACCAGGGACCCACCAACGCAAACGCGAGTCCATACGCCCAGCCGGGATCGGCCAAGTTCCAGTATCGATCCTCAGGACCCACGTCGAGAGCCCATCGCATATAGGCCTCGATGACACTTAACATGGAAATGGGCCAGGGGACGCCTTTGGGGCGGCCGGTTGTGCCCGAGGTATAAATTAAAACAAAGGGATCATCGGGTGCACGTAGGACCCAGTCGTCAACGCCCGATGGCCCCAGTTGCCGAACGATCTCTTCCACCGTTGCGATGCGCGCGGTAAGGCGCTCGGGCAATCGCGATTGCAGGGCCTCGGTGATCACCACCAGATGCGCGCCGCTATGATCGACGCGATAGAGGACGGCATCAGGGCCAAAGGCGGTAAAGAGCGGCACATACACGGCTCCTAACCGCCATAACCCTAAGACCATAAACAAGAGCGCAGGCCCTTTCGGTAAAAATCCCGCGACCCGCGTCCCGGGCTCCACCCCCGCTTGACGAAAATACTGCGCCCATCGGCTCGATTCGCTGACCAGTTCGCCATAGGTCACGCAGCGATCCGTGCCCTTCTCCCGAAAATACGCGGCGGGATCGTCTGGATTCTTGTTTCCTACCATGACATAAGCGGGATTGATCGGGGCGCTCCCGTACCGATCGATCAACGCTTGCACTGCCGCTGTCATCTCATCGGACATTCTTCATCCCTCCTGTGCTCTTGCTGGCTGGAGATTTCCCGGAAAATCCCCCGGCATTTCAATGATTCCTCTTCAGGGAAAACGATGAACCGCCCTCAGGGCGTGATAAAATGGTCCAACAGGGAGACTTTGGCCCCGTGACAGGGTCGAACCCCCTGGGGTAACCTCACAATTCGGCTCCGCCCACGCCCATGCCCCGTGCCATGCACCAGCCTCCATAAAACAGCCCCTGATACACGCGGCGAATCTCACCGAATCCTGCTTCTTCGAACAAAGCGATCATGCGAGTCTCCGGTACGAGCATGGATGTCTCGTGCCTGAGCTACAAACTGGGTCGTCGCTGCCTCATCGGCAAACGCGCCAGTGGCGGTCAGGTAATGGCGCCTGATCTCCTGCACCCGATTCTGAGGCCACCCCCACGTGGGATCGTACGCGTCGACATGGATGTACGGTGCGCCCGCATTCAGCCGGGCGGCAATGCTCCCCAAGAGCCGAGCCTTGGACCCGTCGTCGGGGAGAAAATGCATCACCAAACAGCACGTCGCAGCGTCAAATCGAGCATCAACGGGCGGTCCGCCACTTCTCCCTGAATCAGGTCGAGGTCCGCGGTCGGATTCAGACGACACCAGCGGTCCTGCGCAATCGCCAGCATTTGGGCGGACGGATCCACGCCGGTCAGGCGCCACGGCTGCTGGGAAAAGGTGACCACCTCCGCTCCGCCGCCCGCTCCGACCACCAGCACCCGCGCACCCGGGCCTAAATGAAGTTGGAGATACGCCAATGCCATGGGAAAGAGAGCAGCGTAGCCCGGGATAACCCGCTCCGCCACATCGGTATACCGACGTCCCAGTCCCCCTCAAAGTCCCATCCTGCCATCAATCATCCTCCTTGTCTCTTCGCCGCTTTCGACGCCTGTCGTCTCTGCGCCTGGAGTGTGGGGGAACCATCGATGCGGTTAGACATCCATCGGCGACCGGCGATATTTCACGGTGAAC
>JAJZZA010000086.1:7716-13119 GCA_021797825.1 Bacillota bacterium
AACCCTCCAATGGCCCCGACAATGAGGCCGATGACCACATATCCGATGATCGCGGCCAGCCAGCTGCTCAGGTGACGCGCCTCCCCTTGGGCAAAGGGCAGACCAAGGAAGACCTCGGCCCACAACACCACCGATCCGGCGCCCACATAAATCCCGCCGGTAATCGCCCCTACTCGCCAGGGTCTAGCTCCCTGTTGCTTGGCGATGCGTCCTGCCATAAAAACGATAGCCAGCAGGATCAGATCGATTATGAGGCTCAAAATGGTATCGCGGCTCGACGTCTTGCCGACGATGACGAGAGTGGCCGTGGCGACGCCCACCATGCCCCAGACAGCAGCCATTCCATACACGTGAGGGATTGTCATATGCTTCAAAAAACATTCCTCCAAAAAATTCGCGTCGCACCCCATCAGGCAGTGCTCTTCCAGGAACTTGCTGCACAGCAATTCGACCGTCAGGATTCCCCTTGGATAGACCAACCTGACAACGGGGACCCGCACCGCTTAATAGCCGTGATGGCCAGAAAATCGGCGCCGTGGCTGTGCGCTTTAAGCCCTGGCTCGCTGATACGGCGACGGCTATTGTTCCCTGTCATTTCATTGTGTGGCTGAGCAACGCGCATCAGGACGTCCCTCCTTACGACACGCCCAGGACAAGAGACCCTGTGCGGGTTCGGTCTGAAACCTCCCTCCATTAGTCACGCGTCACTAATTCCGCTAAGATCTCAGGCACGTGCAGGATCGCGGTGACCGCGTGACCCTCTTGCGGATAGATGCGGAGTTGCGCCTGGGGCAGCCGCTCCGCTAGCCAGTGGGCATGCGCCGCTGGCACCATCTCGTCGGCATCGCCGGTAACGACCGTGACCGGAACGGCAATCTCGGCGAGACTAAATCCCCAAGGGCGGATCAATGCCCGCGCATCATCCGCCCATCCCTCGACGCCGGAAGCTAATTCGTGCCGCGCGTGTTCCATCGACCACACTGCTTCTTCCATTATCTCCCGACGAGCCTCCAGCAGTGTCGGGTCGAGCGAGCGCACCAGATCTTCGGGCGTCATTTGGTTCATGCCAGCCCACATTTCTCGCAAAAACGTCGTGAACGCATCCGGGTCGGCGAGCGCCAGTTGAAAGCTCTGCACATTAAGCGGTGCCATTCCCGCCCAATAATCCAAATTGTCCGCCGGATACGGCGCGAGGCACGAAAAGATGGCCGCGCGGGTGACGCGGTCCGGCATCTTTGCCGCGCATGCCAGTGCATACGGCCCGCCGCCCGAACCGCCCATGGTGGCAAAGCGCTCTATCCCTAGCGCTCCGCATAGGGCCCAGACATCGGCGGCCGCATCCACCACGCGGTACCCGGGCTTTCGCGTCGACGCACCGTATCCCGGCCGCGAGTACCCAATGAGCCAGACGGGGTTCTGCTCGGCCCACCTCACGATGGCCGGCGGGAAACCCGCCCCTTGTGGTGTCCCGCTATGCCACACCACCGGAACCCCCGCGGGATCCCCCGCACACACGTAGGCCAACCGCCGACCGTCCGGGAGGGTTAATACCTCGTCCTTATTTGTATTGATGATCCTCACCTCTCTGTGAGACCGGCAGGATACTACTCAACCCGCCGTGTCCACCGCCTGATACAGGGCCGTTTCCCACGAGGCGGCATCGATGTGCCCTGAGAAGTCGGCCATCGCGGCCTGAAAGTCCGCATCACCTTGCATGGTCTCTCGCCACTGCGCATACGCCGTCACAGAGTCGAACTGAAACACCGCCAGATACGCCATCATGCGTCCCACCAACGGACTAAACAACTGCACGGTTGTCCCATGACGGCCATATGCTGCGCCCATGCGCTCCAGTACCGGCTCTAGCGCTGCCTGATGACCCGGCAACGGTTCAAATTTGGCTGTCACAATGACCATGGTCGCGCTCCCTCCATTCTCTCATCTCTTCGTCGGATCCATTGCGGCCTACCCTGCCCTCTCCCCGCAGAACCGCGTGATCAATACGATTCAGCAGGGTCGGCCCGTTCCGGCACACGGCGACACGCCCACCAGGCGGCATCGTCTCGCCGAAACCTACCCCGATTATAGAAAGGCTGCCTGGCACCGTCTATGAGACCCACGACCGCAAAACCCCATTTGGGACAATAATGAGACCGATGAGATAATATTGCGACAAGACTCATCTCTCGACTGGATCTCGATTGCCGACTACACTGTAGTAAAGGATTGTGATGGTTCGTGACCATGATGAGCACCCGTGGGAGAAAGGAGGAATCGACGCTCATTGACTGACCCGTCACGCGTCGTCGGCCGTGCGCCCTATGTGCAATGGATTGAGACATGGATCGACAATAATGTGAGTCAGCTAGGCATTGTGATGGTGCATGGGCCAGCCGGCATCGGCAAGTCCACCCTACTCGAAGCCATCCGGGACCTGGCGTTAGGCGCTCAGGTCGCCGCGTGGTATACGGATGGTTCCTACATGTCCACGCCCATGGCATGGATTGACTACATGGGCTTTCTCGTGTTGCACCAATCGACCGTGGCAAGCACGGCACCCGCCCCCCGGAAAACCGAACGCATGGATATCTTGGACCAGATCTCCCACACGCTCGGCACCCAACAGTCCATCTTGCTAGTGGATAACGCGGATGCGCTGGGGATCACCGGCGAATGGCTGCGCACGCAATTCCTGCCGCCACTTCGGAATGCGCCGCTGCTCATCGTCATGGCCTCTCGGCACCCCTTAGTGGAATGGATGGCCCATCCCTTTTGGCAACAGGACGTGATGCAATGGCCGTTGACCGCGCTGTCCTATGATGAGACCCTCCAGTATCTCCAGAGCCGCGACATTGACGCAGACCAGTGGGGCGCTAAAGTCTTTCGCCAGACCCACGGCCATCCGCTGAGCCTGGCGCTCGCGGCCGACCGCATCGGAAAACAGACAGACCAACTCATCAGTTTATCGCAAATGGCCACCTTGCACGTGTTGCGCGAGGTCGTCCACGAAGAATGGATCCCCCACCTTGAAGCGTTGGCGTTGGTGCACGAAGCCGACCAAGGCATACTGGAAGCCATCACCGGGCGCGAACTCGGCAGTCTCACGTATCACCACTTGCTCTCGTTATCCTTTGTCCAGGCGGATCCCCAAGGCCTACGCATGCACGACACGGTGCGTCAAATTTTCATCGACGATTTGAGGCAACGCCATCCGATGCGGTTTAAAGAATTGCGCCGCAAGGCGCTCGGGGTCTTAAGCGAGCGGCGCAGTGCGGACGATGCGGCCATTCGGCTCAAAACGGGCGCCGTCCTGCTGGAATTGTACCGCGACGATTTGCCGGTGGGCCCTTGGCTCAACTTTTCCGCGGTCCATGGATGGTCTCCCCACTCCCAGGCCACTCTTGCAGACCGTGCCAAGTTACACCAGCTGTTGCCCAGGGAACCCCGCACCCGCCTTTTGCGTTCCGGCACGCAACACGAATTGTTAGACGCCCTCATTGACACCTCGCCGGCGAGCGTGCGCGTCATCCGCGACCCCCACGGGAAGCCGCTCGGCTTTTGGGCCGGCGTATGGTTGTCGGAAAAAACCATCCCCCTGTTGGATGACTACTTTCCATTGTTGGTGGCCGCCCTGGACGAGGAGGTGTACCGCTATCGCCTCTGCCCCGAGGCATTGGCCGATACCTGCGTCACGGTGTTCTTCTGCTACCGCGATGTCCTCCCCTGGTACAGCGTGGAACAAGTGAGGGGCCTCGTCTTGTACGATGCTTTGATCATCCTCGGAGGCTCCGTGCGTGTTTGGACGACCTCGGAACATCCGCCGTTTCGGGCCATCATGCAGTCCATTGGCTTACGCCTTCAGCGCGTGTCGAAACCGGCACGAGAACCGATTGAGGTCTTGGTAGGCGACAAGCGTGGCAAAGGCTTTCTGGCCTTCCTGTGGTTTCTTGATCGCGTGGCGGGATCCCCGAATGAAGCCCTCTCCGCATTTCGGTGGTCCAATGCGGACACCGAGTACCTTTTGCGCACCATCCACCACCGCGAGACCTTCCGGGCTTATTTGGCGCGACTACAATTCCCGGGCGATGGGTCCATGGTGCGCCACCGCTTAATTGAAATTTTGACACGCTATCCCGTGCCCGACCCTCTGACCGTCTTCGAACAAGAGCTCTTGCGCTTTACCTTTCTCGATCCCATTGCCGAGTCGACGACCGCCGCTGACCGCCTGCATATCAGTCGTTCGACGTATTATCGTTACCGCAAAGAAGCGATAAGCCACGCGACCGCGCTCATGAACCGTCTTGGGGATTCCTCCAAATCCACGCGGTCTGTTCCGTAAGAATACTGCTAACCGCCCAATCCACGTTGAACACGGCGCTGGCCGCCGGACTCGAACAGGCGGCGCTCACGCCCACGACGCAAAATGGCGCGTATTACAATGTGGGCTGGAACGGCCAAGGCATCCAGCTGACCGCCTGCGCTTTGCCCGTCGCGCTCAGCCAGACGCTGCCCCAAGTCATCGCCGGCAGCACGGTCGACACCGCCAGCGACAGCGTCACCTGGACGCTGCCGGCCGCCGCCGCCGTGGGTCAAGTCCTAATTTGTGTGTAAAAGCGTTCCCTTGGTCTGAGAGTCGTTACGCGACGGATGGTGCTCCCGCATGGGGCGGCACATCCGCCGCCGCTTGAGACCGTTTCGCCTGCCAATATGGCTCGAGGTTCAGGTACCGCGGGCCGGTGGTCCACATCTCATGCTGCTCGAGCAACAGCGCACCGATCAGGCGGATGGCCGACTCCCGGTTCGGAAAAATCCGAATCGCCCGTTCTCGACGCCGAATCTCGGCATTGAGCCGCTCGACGCCATGCGTGGTGCGTAATCGCTGGCGCAGCGACGCGGGGAGCTGCAACACCGCCAGTGCGTCCTCGAGCCCGTCCTCCAGAATCGCCACGGCTCGGGGAGCCCGCTCGGCAAAGTCCTCGAGAAGTTTGGCCCACAAGGTATCGACCGTGGCCCGGTCGGGAGCTTCGAACAGCGCACGGAGACGACCGTGGAGCTCCTCCTGCACCGCTTTGGGGGCGGCATCGAGGACATTCCGCGTCAGATGGGTTTGGCACCGCTGCCAACTGGCCCCTTGGAACTGCTGTTCGATAGCCTGCCGCAGCCCGCGGTGACTATCCGAGACAACGAGTTCGACGCCCGTTAAGCCCCGATCCTTGAGGTCGGTAAACACGGTGGTCCACGTCTGCTGGGACTCACTGCTCTGAAAAACCCCGGGACACGATATATGGTAGGGGCGAGCCGTCTAGATACAACTTATGGGGCAGGGCAGCAGGGAGGGCATACTCACCCACAGGTCGCCACCCCGTTGCCACCTTTTGAATCGGCTATCGCGGCCGCCCGCGC
>JAJZZA010000087.1 GCA_021797825.1 Bacillota bacterium
TCAGGGCGACCAGCCCAAATTATTGGAGCTTTTGGCGACGGTGAGCCAGGCCGCGCAAGAGAGTGCCTTTATTGCGGGCTTGGTGCAATCCGGGGAAATCTTTCATCCGCTCCATTTGACTAGCGAGGAGGCCTACGGTTTTCTCAAGGAAGTTCCGCTATACGAAAAGGCCGGCATTCTCTGCCGGGTTCCCAAGTGGTGGCAGGGAGCCGCCAACACCCTGCGGATATCGGTCAACCTCGGCGACAAGCGGCCCAGTCACCTGGGAGCCGACGCCCTGTTGGACTTTGACGCGCAACTGTCGCTGGGCGACGAGCGCATCAGCGCGGAAGAATTGAAGCGATTGCTGAGCGAGGCCGAGGGGCTGGCCTTTATTAAGGGCAAGTGGGTGGAGGTGGACCACAAAAGGCTGCAGCAAATGCTGACGGCTTATGAAGAGGCGCAACGGATTTCGGGTCAAACCGCCATGACCCTGGTCGACGCGCTGCATTTTGAAATCAACGCGGCCAAGATCATGGGCGGGGGCGAGGATGGCACCGAGATTGAAGTGACCCACGGGGAATGGCTGCGCGCGGTCATGAATCAACTGACGCAGCCCATGGCCCGCACCGAGGTGGCGGTGGGGGAGGATTTTCGGGCCGAACTCCGCGCGTACCAGCGGCAGGGCGTGGCTTGGCTGGATCTGATGCGGCAGCTGGGATTGGGGGCGTGCCTGGCCGACGACATGGGGCTGGGCAAAACCATTCAAGTCTTGGCACTGGTTAACGCCATGCGCCGCCAGCGGCCGGGGAAAGTGCTGTTGGTGGTTCCCGCTTCGCTGATCGGCAATTGGCTTGACGAAATGCAGAAGTTTTCGCCGTCTTTGCGCTGTCGCGTATTGCACCCTTCGGAAACGGCGAAGGAATCGGCTGGCGGCCCGTCCCGGCTGGAGGACGCCGATATTTTGCTGACCACGTATGGCATGCTGGCAAAATACGCCTGGCTGGCGGAGGTGAATTGGGATGCGTTTATTCTGGATGAAGCCCAGGCGATTAAAAATCCGGCCACGAAACAGGCGCGATCGGTCAAGCGCATCCCGGCCGCCTATAAAATCGCGCTGACCGGTACGCCGATTGAAAACCGGTTGTCAGATCTGTGGTCTTTGTTCGACTTTCTCAATCGCGGACTGCTGGGAACCGCCAAGGAGTTTGCCGAGTTCATCAAACAGTCGCAGCAATCCCCCGAGGGCTATGCCCCGTTAAAACGCGTGGTGAGTCCCTTTATTTTGAGACGACTGAAAACGGATCCCACGGTGATCAGCGATTTGCCGAACAAGATCGAAATGAAAAGTTTTGCAGCTCTGTCCAAAAGGCAGACGGCTCTCTATGCCGACCTCGTGAGCGATCTGCGGATCAAGCTGGAGTCGGTGGATGAGGGAATAAAACGCAAAGGCCTTATCCTGTCATCGTTGATGAAATTTAAACAGATTTGCAATCATCCTGACCAATATTTGGGGCAGACGAGTTTCGATCCCGGCGAAAGCGGAAAGTTTGCGCGGCTCGCAGAAATTTGTGAAACGATTTATGGCAAGCGCGAGCGAGTGCTGGTGTTTACCCAGTTTAAAGAGATCGCCGAGCCCTTGCGCGATTTTCTGCAGACGGTATTTCACCACCGCGGCCTGGTATTGCACGGAGAAACCGCAGTGGCTAAGCGGCGCGAACTGGTCGCTAAATTCCAGGGATCCGATTATGTGCCCTTCATGGTGCTTTCGCTTAAAGCCGGGGGGGTGGGTTTGAACCTGACCGCCGCCAACCATGTGATTCATTTCGACCGCTGGTGGAATCCGGCGGTGGAGAATCAAGCCACCGACCGGGCATTTCGCATTGGCCAAACGCGCAATGTGGTCGTTCACAAATTTATCACGCGCGGTACAATTGAAGAGAAAATCGATCGGTTAATTGAAGAAAAGATCCAACTCTCCCAGGAACTGGTTCCGGCGATGCAGGAAAATTGGATTAACGAACTCAACAATCAGCAATTGCTGGAATTGCTGCGACTTAGTCCGTAGTGAAGAGAGGATGCCGAAATGTCCTATTACGATGGCTATCCCCAGTACGTGACGGTGGCCGAAAAGCGCGCGTTGGCCAAAAAGAGTATGGAGAAAATCAAAAAGAGGAACCCACAGGTGGCTCCGGTGGTGATTGCCGGCAGCAAGCTGGCGCAGACTTGGTGGGGGAAGGCCTGGAACGCCAATCTGGAGAGCTATTCCGACTACGCCAACCGCATCGGCCGGGGCCGGAGCTATGTGCGCCATGGAGCCGTGCTGGATTTGCGTCTCGCACCGGGAAAAGTGGAGGCGCTGGTGCAAGGCAGCCGCACCAATCCGTACCACGTGCAGATTGACATCGCCCCGCTTCGCCGGCCCACCTGGGAGCGGATTACCACCGCCTGTGGGGGAGCCATCCAGTCGTTGCCCGAACTCTTGGAGGGGAAGTTCCCCAAAGCCTTGGCCACATTATTTACCGCCCACGGCGAGGGACTGTTTCCGGCACCTAGGGAAATAACGCTGAATTGCAGTTGTCCCGACTGGGCGGTGATGTGCAAGCATGTGGCCGCCGCCCTCTACGGGATCGGTGCGCGGCTGGACGACAACCCCGCGCTCTTTTTCGCCTTGAGGCAGGTCACGGTCGAGGAATTGGTATCGAAGGCGATCGCCGAGAAGTCCGAGGCGCTGCTGAAAAAGTCGGCCACGAAAAGCCGCCGGGTGATTGACGGTGGGGATGACGAGATCGGCGCCCTGTTCGGCATTGACTTGGACCCAAACCCAGGCGGCGAGGCCGCCCCCCAACCCCAAAAGGCGCCGTCCCGGCGAAGACCTTCGGCGGGCAACGTTAAGGGCCATTGAGACGGCCATGGCGGTGAATGTGTTTGCTTTCCGGGGATTGGCGGATGGTCTGCTTCGCCCCCAGCCGAGACCAAGCCGGTCTCAAGTCGGTTCGTCGGCAGGGGCGGTCGGCGTGCACTGCAACCGGGGGCCGCATGCCTGGGGCCGGCGCACATTTTGGCGTGGATCGCACGGCGTCGGGCCCCGGGGCGGCAGCTGGGCGGCGCATGCACCAACCGCTGACACTTAGTCGGCTGGCGAAACGGACCAGCGTTGAGTCGACAACGCGCGGGTGGTGACGAGCACCCCCGAAATCACCAGGATGGCCCCAATTCCCTGCGGGAGGGTCAGGGCTTGCCCCGTCATCAGTGCGAATGCCATCGTCACCACCGGCACCAGATTGAAAAAAACCGCCGTGTTGCTGGCCCCTATGGTCGCCATGCCGTGATTCCACCACTGATAGCCCAAGACGCTGGTAAAGACGGCCATGAATAGCACGGAACCCCAGGCGGCCGGTGGAATCTCCGCGACCCCGGCAAAACGTCCGATGATGACGGCTCGCGCCATCAAAGCGGCGGCGCCCACCGCCATGGTGTAAGCGGTGGTGGCCAAAGGGCTGCTGCCGCGCAGAACCCGCCGTCCCAACACACCGTACAATGCCCAGCACAGGTTTCCCGCCATGACCAGCCCGTCCCCGGGGGCCAACGCCAAGTGGCCAACGACCTGCCAAGAGGCGCCGGTGATTACCATGACGACGCCCGTCAGAGCCAGCATGATGCCCACCACCTGAAATCGCCGCACCCGATCCCGCAAGATCGCCCACGCCAGCAAGGTCGTCAGCACGGGGTTGCTCGCCATAATCAGGGCGCCGTTGACCGCCGAGGTCGATTTCATTCCTAGAAAGAAAAATGTGTTAAAGCCAAACACGCCGACCACCCCGAGCACGAGGTACCCCAGGCCATTAGCCCGCCAGGCGTGGATGTGCAGCCCTTCGCGCCGGGCCAGCAGGCCCAGAATAATGGCGCCGGCTATCCCAAAGCGCCACGCGGCGGCGGCCGCCGGGGAAAAGTAACCGACGGCATACCGGGCCAAATTGAAGGCAACCCCGGTAACGATCGAAAAACCCACCAGTTCCAGATAGACTGCGTGTTTCATGAAGGATTCTCCTTGGTCTGCCAATAGGTATTTTTCTGTTGGCGACTCACGGTTAGCAGGTTGGCCAGTTGCCGCATGGGATCTTTCATCCGGGCAATGGGTGGTTGCCGCAAGGCCTGGCGCCGGCGGGTCACGCTGGCCGGGCCCGCCACCGACTTGGCCGGATCGAGAAAACAACAACCCTCCTGCACCCCTTGCGCCATATCCCGCAACGACATTCCGGCCAGCTTAAGTCCGCGCACAAAGCGAATCAACTGTTGATCGAAATCGGTATAGTGCCGTTGTCCTTGCGGGCTCCGCGGGGGCGGTGGCAAGACGGCAATGTGCTCGTCGTAGCGCAAGGCGGGCATGGTCAGGCCGGTCATCGCCGCGGTCTGTCGAATCGTCCACATGGGGAAGCCTCCTTGGGTATTTTGGCCATTAACGCGCCTGGGCATAGCGGTTCAAGTGGACAGGAAGTCAAGGGTTGGGGCCCAAGGCCGTTCCCCGCCCAACAGGAGATGCGAAATGACCAGCACGGTCTCGCCGGCTGCCGTGGCTCCATGACCTGAACCGCGGCGAGATCGGTCCAGTCGCCGGAATCCACCTCATGTGGTGGAGCACGAAGGCAGATCATTTTGGGTTACGGGTCCTAAACCTGACGACATCGCCTTGGCGCCACGCCCCCCGGACCCAGCGAGCAGGCTCCGCAGAGGAAAGGTCTCCGCTTAGGACCTTTGGCGATGAAGGCGCAGCGGGCCCCGCGTCGCCGGTCCTATGGCTGCTCGAGACCCGACTCGGGGATTAACCGCGCCGGTTCGCCGTTTGCGGCGAATTCAAAAAACGTGGCGGCCAGCGGCGGCAAAGTCAGCCTGAGCCGGTAAGGATGCCCCCGCCACGCCTGGCTTTCGGTCATGACGTGACCGCAATTGCCCTGATTGCTGCCGCCATACCAAGCGGAATCGGTATTGAGCCGCTCTTGCCAGACGCCCTCCTTAGGAACTCCAATCAGGTAGTTCGGACGCACGACCGGGGTGAAATTGAACACGCTCAAAACCGGACGATGTCCGCCCGTGTCCCAGCGCAAGAAGGCAATGACACTGCCGGCCCGATCTTCGAAGTCGCTCCATTGAAACCCTTCGGCCCGATCATCTTGCTCCCAGAGGGCTGATGAAGCCCGGTAGGCGGCATTCAAATCCGCCACAAGCCGAGCCGCGCCGGCATGAAAGGCTTGTTCCAGCAGAAACCAATCCAGTCCGCGGTCGTGTGACCATTCCTGCCATTGGCCGAACTCGCTGCCCATGAAGAGCAATTTTTTGCCCGGAGACGCAAACATGTAGGCCAGGAGCAAACGGAGATTGGCAAATTTCTGCCAGGTGTCGCCAGGCATTTTGTTTATCAGCGACCCTTTGCCGTGCACCACCTCATCGTGCGACAACGGCAGCACGAAGTGCTCGCTTAAGGCATACATCGGCCGAAAAGTCAGTGAATCATGATGATAGCGGCGGTGAACCGGGTCGCGGCTCATGTAGGACAAGGTGTCGTGCATCCACCCCATGTCCCATTTGAAATCAAACCCGAGACCCCCCTCTTCGGCGGGAAAGGAGACTTTGGGCCACGCCGTGGACTCTTCGGCAATCATCAGCACGTCCGGATACCGGGCATGGATCAATTGGTTTAATTGCCGCAAGAACCGTATCGCCGCCAGGTTTTCCCGCCCGCCATAGGGGTTTGGTGTCCATTGTCCCGGCTCTCGCGCAAAGTCCAAATACAGCATGGAACTGACCGCATCCACGCGCAGGCCGTCGGCATGAAATTTGTCGAGCCAATACATGGCGCTCGACGCCAAAAAGCTCCGCACCTCGTTCCGATCGTAATTGAAGATATAACTTTGCCATTGCGGGTGGACCCCCTGTTGGGGATTGGCGTGCTCGTAGAGATGCGTGCCGTCAAAAAACCCGAGTCCAAATGCATCCGTGGCAAAATGTGACGGCACCCAATCCAAGATGACGCCTATGCCGCGCTGGTGAAACGCGTCAATCAGCGCCATAAGCTCCTCGGGCGTTCCAAACCGGCTGCTTGGCGCAAAATAGCTGGTGACCTGGTAACCCCACGAGCCATAATAGGGATGTTCCATGACCGGCAGAAACTCCACATGGGTGAATCCGCTGTTGGCCACATAGTCCACCAGTTCGTCGCGCAACTGGCGATAACTAAGGGAGGTCTGGTCTTCGTGTTTTTTCCAAGAGCCTATGTGCATCTCGTAAATACTCACCGGTTCACGAACCCAATGTTTACCGCGGCGGTTGGCCATCCACGGTTGGTCGTGCCATTCATAATCCCAATCCCAAACCACCGAGGAGGTTTTCGGCGGGATCTCCACCGCAAACGAAACCGGGTCGGCTTTATCGCCGGAAAACCCGTGGCGCGGGGATTGAATGTGGTACTTGTACAGACTTCCCTTGCCCAAACCGGGGACCGTGGTGAGATAAACGCCCGAATCGCCTTGGGGTTGCATAGGATGCGATTGGGGATCCCATCCGTTGAAATCCCCGATGACGCTGACTCTTTCCGCATTAGGAGCCCACACCGCAAAGCGCGTCAGCTGGCGCGCGCGGTCAATGACCTGTGCCCCAAAATGCTCGTACATCCCGCTTAGCGTGCCTTCGTTAAACAGGTAAAGGGTCTCCGCCGTTAAATGCTCCTGAGCCAATTGCGCACCCCCTGTCTGATTGGTCCGGCTAGCCGTGATGAATCAAGTTCAAAATGCCTTCCAGCGGAATGACCGCCCACTGGGGACGGTGGCGCAATTCGTATTGCAATTCGTAGAGAGCCTTTTCTAAAAGGTAGGCCGACAGCCACTCCGACCCCGGTTCGGGCAGCAGCCGCGGGTTCATCGTCGCCCGGTAAGTCTCCAGAAAACGCGCGGTTGCTACATAATACCAGGTCGCGGCCCATGGCCGCAGGATGTCCAGCGGCACGCCGAATTCCTCGTGCCTGACGGCTTGGGTAAACGCCGCATAGTGGAATGATCGAATCATGCCCGCGACATCCTTGAGCGGCGATCGTTTAATCCGCCGTCGGCTTAATGGCAAGAGCGGCTCCCCCTCAAAATCGACGACCCGGAAATCTTCACCGGTGTAAAGCAGCTGCCCCAGATGGTAGTCCCCGTGGCAACGGATCTTGACCCCTTGTACCCTCCGCACGGGCGCCCGGTGCAGCAGTTCGCCGATTTGGCTGGCCTGCGCCAGCACCACCTCGGCCAGCGTTGCCGCGCCCGGGGACAAATTGGGCAGTGCCGACTTAAGATGCGCCAACGATTGGTCCGCGTTTTGCCGCATGGATTGATAGGTCGCCCGTTGATCTAAGGCGGAAAAAGGCTCCCGGGCAAAATCGCTTGGGGTTTGGTCCGAGGCCAACAGCATGTGCATTTGCGCGGTCTTAACCCCAATCAGCCCAGCCTGGCCGATGTACTCCCCCATCATGGCCAAAAGGACGTCGTCGGCTGGCAGCGGGCATTGCCCCCACCAGTTGGCGCAATGCGGTGGCGTCAGCGGCGCGGCGTGGGCCGCCGCCGAATCAAAAAACCGGCTCAGGTGATCCAGGGTGTAAGTCCAGCCATCCCCTTGGTTGCGCACGAATTCTTGCAGCGTGCCAATCTGGTAGGTTTGCGCATTGTGGCGGTATTCCAGCCCCATCCAGGTCGGGGGCGCAATCTCGGCCCCTTTGTGCTCGGTGAGAAACTGGCCGATTTCCCAGTCGGGGTTGACGCCGCTCTCAAGCCGACGAAACAGCTTAAAAATCAATTCCTCGCCGAAGATGACCGACGTGTTGCTTTGGTCCGAACGCGGCAGACGGGGGATCCAGGGGGAACCCAGCGATTTGGCCCGTCCGCGCCAGCCCGAGCTTAGCATCCGTTCGATTTGTTTGGCGGACACGCGGTCGGCAAATATCCAGTGCTCAGCCAGCCGCCGCCAAAACTCCTCATGTTGCGTGCCGTCGATTACGCTGATGCGGGTAACCCCGTCGTTGACATATCCAATCGCCTGCTCGGGGTCACCGTCGCCAAACATGACGGGCAACAAATAGTGTTCCTCAGGATGGCCGACATATTGCACACGCACAATCCAGAGTCCCCCGTCTTCCCAGAGCGCAATGTATGCGTCTTGAGAGGTCCGGGTAATCTTCAGACTTTTGCCCGCGAACCACCGTTGCTTTCGCAAGTAGCTGCCGATAAACGGTGCGAATTCCTCGAGAACCTTGTCCATCCGTTGTCTTTCGATGGTGGCGGGCAAACGGACGTCGGAGGCCAACGCCAACTTTTCGGCGGGTTGGCGGGCGTGCAGCCGAAACAGGTAAAAATCGTGGGGACCCAGCGCGAATACTGAGGCGTCGCTGGAAATCGGGGGAAATTCGTTTTGAGAAAACAGCTCCGTTAGGGTGGATCCGACGTACTCACCGGTGTCTAGCGTCGTGGCTTGCACAAATCGTGACAGGTTGGCCAGCACCAAAATGCGCTCTTCTCCGAATTCGCGCAGAAAAGTCAGCACTTTGGGATTGTCCGCGGTCAGGAAGCGAACGCTGCCGCGTCCAAATGCGGTCGACGACTTGCGCAGCGCAATCATGCGTCTCATCCACCATAGGAAACTCGAGGGGTTGTTTTGCTGGGCTTCCACATTGACCGACTCGTAATGAAATTCCGGGTCGACGATGACCGGAAGACACAGCTGCTGGGGATTTGCCCGGGAGAACCCGGCGTTGCGATCGGGGCTCCATTGAAACGGGGTTCGAACGCCATCGCGGTCGCCCAAATAGACGTTGTCGCCCATGCCGATTTCGTTGCCATAGTACAGCACGGGCGTGCCCGGCAACGTCAACAACAGGGCGTGGATCAGTTCCAGCCGCCGCCGGTTATTGCCTAATAGGGGGGCCAGCCGACGGCGGATGCCGACGTTAATCCGGAACTGGGGATCGTTCCCGTAGACCTTGTACATGTAATCGCGTTCTTCATCGGTCACCATTTCCAAAGTCAATTCGTCATGATTGCGAAGAAACGTGGCCCACTGGCATCCTTCGGGAATTGCGGGCGTGTGCTCGAGAATATCGATTATCGGATAGCGGTCTTCCATGTATAAAGCCATAAACATCCGCGGCATCAGCGGGAAATGAAACGCCAGGTGGCACTCGTCGCCGTCGCCAAAGTACTGGGCGGCATCCTCCGGCCATTGATTGGCCTCGGCCAGGAAGACACCATGGTGGTATTTTTGGTCGATGTGGGCGCGCAGCGATTTCAAAAATTGATGGGTTTCAGGGAGATTTTCGCAATTGGTGCCTTCGCGCTCGTACAAATAGGGAATGGCGTCCAAGCGAAATCCGTCAACCCCCATATCCATCCAAAAATCAAGCACCCGGAAGACTTCCCGTCTTACCGCGGGATTGTCAAAATTGAGATCGGGCTGGTGCGAGTAAAACCGGTGCCAGTAATACGCCCCCGCGTCCTCGTCATAGGTCCAGTTGGAACGCTCGAAGTCCTGAAAAATCACGCGCGCCTCGGAGTATTTGGCCGGATCGTCGCTCCACACGTAATAGTTGCGGTGCCGGCTGCCGGCGGCAGCCAGCCGTGCCCGTTGAAACCAGGGGTGGCGGTCGGAGGTATGATTGATGACCAGTTCCGTAATGACTTTAAGACCCAGTTCATGGGCGCGCCGCAAGAACCGCTTAAAATCGCGCAACGTTCCGTAGTCGGGATTGACGCTCATATAATCGGCGATGTCGTACCCGTCGTCTCTTAACGGCGAGGGGTAAAACGGCAAAAGCCAGAGCGCGGTGACGCCCAAATCCGCCAGATAGTCCAGTTTTTGTGTCAGCCCGGCGAAGTCCCCGATGCCATCCTGGTTGCTATCGAAAAATGTCCGCACATGAAGTTCATAAATTATTGCGTCTTTATACCAGTCCGGTTCGCCATAAACCGCAAATTCGCTCTGTGTCACAATGGGTCCCTACCTCCCGCCGACTCAAGTCCGCCGGGCAAAACACCGGTGTTCAACCACTCCTCCGTTTCACCCTGGCCTTTCCAGGTTACCCCATAGGGGAGGCAACGTCCAGATGGGCCGGCGAGGGTTGACCACGCTGATCGGGGGTTTCCTGGTATAGAGCCCCAGGTCCTTGCGGGTTCGTAGACGCCAAAAGGCCGTGGCGGGGTGCGCCAGCCATTCACTCCGGTATTTTGGCCGCGCCAGCACCCACCGGGGGGTGGCTACCGCCGGCGGGGCGGCCACGGGCTATGGGGTGGGTGCCGCCGACTGCATGCAATGCCGGACACGGCAGTGCCTTGGCCGGTCCAAAAGGCCAACCAAGGCACCATGAAACCCCAGTGTGTGACAGTTTGGCAACGGGCAACGACCCTGCTTGTCGATTAGAGGTGCCCGGTTCGCTCACTATCCCCCCGTAATCGTCACGGGAGCCACGAAGATGTCTTGACCGAGATATCCGGTTAGCGCGGAGGCCGATACCGGAGCAATCGTGTTGCCAGCTCCCACGGCTCCGTTATAGGCGAACTCAATGGTCAAAATGGTTCCGTTGCCGCTCCAGGTGAACGATTCGGCGGCGTTGTAATTCGGTGCCGGAGGCCCTGAGCCAACGGCTAGCGTGAAGGCGGCACCCAGGGCGGTAGATGGCGTCATTCCTTCGTTGAAGGTCAGGGTCAACGTGTTTAGCGCACTGTTGTATACGGCGCTCGTGATCGTCGCGGCCGACAGATGGTTCCCCGTAACCGGTGACGCGGTCACGGTGAGATTGCTCGCCGAGACGTCTACGAAGATGCTCAGCGACGAATCGCCGACACCGAGTGTTACACTGCTTACGGGGTTTGCGGTCGCGGACAGTCGCATGCCGGTTATCGCGGAGTTGTTCAGAATCCGCTGGACGTCCGCTAAATCGAGTCGCACGGGTTCTTGCGGCGGAACCAAATTCCCTTTGGCGTCAACCACTTCCAGGGTCAGCGCATAGGTTCCCGGCGAAGCAAACGTCTCGCTGCCGTTGGTGAATCCTGGGGCGGTGGCGGTTACTGCCGCTGGAGTGACGGACACCGGGGTGCCGGGTGCCGCGGTGATAGTCACGGGCGTGGTGCTAATCGCTTGACCCAGATAACCGGCCAACGCCGTGCCTGATGCCGCGGCGATGGTATTGCCGGGGCCTACCGCTCCATTGGCGGCGAAAGGAATGGTGAGAACCGTATCGTTGTTGCTCCAGGTGAATGATTCGGCTGCATTGTAGTTCGGTGCCAGGGGACCCGAGCCGGCTTCTAGCATAAAGGCGGCACCGAGGGCGGTGTACGGCGTCATTCCTTCGTTAAAGGTCAGCGTCAGGGTGTTGAGTGGGCCGTTGTATACCGCACTGGTAATGTTGGCGGCAGACAGTTGGCTACCGGCGGTGGGTGTCGCCGTCACGGTGAGGTCGCTGGCCGAGATGTCTACGTAGATGCTCAGCGAGGCATCCCCGGCCCCAATGGTTACACGGCTTACGGGGTTTGCGGTCGCGGACAGGCGCATGCCGCTGAGGGCAGGGTTGTGCAGGATCCGTTGGACATCCGCCAGGGTCAAACTGACTGGGGCCAAGGCCGGAGCCGGGTTGCCATTTGTATCGACCACCTGCAGGGTGACGGGGTAAACCCCGGCCGCGGGAAATGTCTCGGTTCCGTTGGAGAATCCGGACCCGACCGCGGTGATGGCGGCGGGAGACCCCGACACCGGTGCCAACGGTTCTTGGTTCTGGGCGCAGTTGCGGGGCAGGACGGGTGATGGACTGGTCGGAAATGCCTGCAACAACTGTTGTGCCGTCAGGCTATTGTACTTGATCTGGGGCACTTGGAACTGACTTCTGACCGGCATGCCGGTAACATCCACCTGGCCGGCACCGCTATGCCATATTACCAGACCGCCGGTGCTGGCATCGTAACTCCAGGCGGATCCGCCGACGGTTGGCGTGCTGCCCGGCGCGATTTCCGGCAGGGCATTTCCGTTTATCGTGACCGTGGAGGGCTGGTGCGCCACGACCAAACGCTCCCGGCCCTGACTGGAAACGGCGTAT
Organism: Bacillota bacterium; assembly: GCA_021797825.1. Lineage (GTDB taxonomy): Bacteria > Bacillota > Sulfobacillia > Sulfobacillales > Sulfobacillaceae > JAJZZA01. Next base: position 12,086 of record JAJZZA010000087.1, read on the forward strand.
GCAACGCTGTCGGATCCGTAGTGCACCTGGCTTATCACATCGGTGGTACTGTAAATGTGGTTTTGTCCCTGAAGTCCCAGAGCGGGATCGTTGGCCATTACGGTGAATATGTGGGGCAAAAAGTCGAAGTAGGAATCAGCAAACCACATCCCTTCTTTGGTCCTGCCTAAAGCGGTGAAGAAGTACCCGCGTTTCGCCTCTAGATAGGTGACTTCATTGAGGGCCTGCTGCGCTTGTGAGGCATAGGAAGCTTCTCCGGCAGCGGCATAAAACCTGGCCATGTTGGCCGCCCATTGCATGGTGTGAGAACCCATAGCGTGAAAATCCGCCATCTGTTCGCGGATGGAAGTCGCCCCGTATTTGGTGGTGCCAAACGTTTGCGCTGTCCAACCCAGAATCCGAGACACATCCGTCTTCCAGTTGGGATCCCGTGCCGGGTTTTGCAACATGTATTTGACGGTGGACAATGCGTCGAAGCTTTCGGTGTTGGAGGCATCTGCCAGGGGCACGTCGGCATAGTAACCGAACCAGTAGTTGTCCTGGATGGGGTAGCGAAGCATCCACTGCCAGGCAGCGTTGCGGACGGCGGTGTACTGAGAATAGCCAAGATGAATTAGACCCGTGAGCAACTGGATGTCCAGAATGATGCTGGTGGTGTACGGCTCGGTGACAACGCCCGTGTATGGATCCACCCGATAGGGCCAGGGTGAAACCGTGCCGCTGGTGTTGGGATTGTAATTTTGTACC
>JAJZZA010000088.1 GCA_021797825.1 Bacillota bacterium
AGTTGGAAGAGGTGGACGCCCGCCTCCAACGGACGACGCTCGCGATCCCAAGAGCTTGGCCGGACCATCCCCTGGCCGCATTAATCCGGGCCTTACAGGCCCTCCGGGGCATTGACTGGCTCACCGCAGACCCTGGTCATGCATCCACTCCCTGTCCTGACCAAACGGGCAGGATCATTCTGCGAAAACCTGCCACCTTATCCTAAAAGCTATCGGAAAGGTTGTTTGGTTGTCAATATTTCCGATCCCAAGAGTTCGCGACGCTTGCCGGCACACCCCGGAACCCTGTGTTTTCGGCCCCTTTTGATAAAAAGCCGCATTGCCCCGCCGAACCGCAAACACCCGCCGCCGGGTTTAAAGGGCGGCGGGTTGCGATCCCGGGGGATCCCCGGCCAAGCCGTAGCGCTAAGACCGCGCGGCAAAACCACCGGGGCAACCCGACGACGTGAGCGGAGCCAGGGGAAGCCTTCTGATGACCCACTCCGGCCGGCGGCAACCGCTTCTCAACAGATGAAGGGTTTAGCTGTCGGCGGCCATCATCATGGCGGCAGGTGCCAGGCCCGAGCGTTCGCCGAGGCGGGACGGCCGTTCGGGGCGGAACATGTTAGCCGAATTGCCATATGCTTTGGCTTAGGTTGCCATAGCGATAGCTTTGATGCAACAAGGTGGCTTGGCGAGCATTATCCGCCGCCCCCAGGGCGTAAAAAATGGGAACGAAGTGGTCATTGCCAAACGGAGGCACCGCCAGTTGGGAATGTGGGGCCAGCGTGTCGTAACGGTAGAGAGCATCCAAGTCCCAATTGAGAAGGCGGTCTTTAAGCCATTGATCGAATTCCATCGCCCATGGCTCGGTGGCGGTTGCGTTCCAATCCAGCCGTAGCAGGTTATGCACGGTCCCCCCGCTGGCGATCAACAAGATGTCTTGGGTACGCAGTGCGCCAAGCGCCTGACCAATGCGATACTGCTCGTCGGGTGCAAGCCGCGGGCTAACCGACAGGGATACGACCGGGATGTCCGCTGCCGGGTACATGAGACGAAGGACCACCCACGCCCCATGGTCGAGCCCGCGGCACGAATCGCGGTCGGATGAAATGCCGTGGTGCGCCAACAGCTCCGAAACGGTTTGGGCGATGGCGGGGGCGCCCCAAGCCGGATATCGAATTTGGTACAGGGCCTCGGGAAACCCTCCAAAATCGTAAAGGGTATCATACCGGTCAATGTGACCGACCGTTGGCCGCCGCGTGATCCAATGCGCCGACAACACGACAATCGCTTTGGGGCGAGACAAACCGCTTTGTCCCAACTGCCGAAAATACCGGGTATAGGCGTTGTCTTCCAAAGCCAGCAACGGTGCCCCATGGGCGACAAATAGGGAAGGCATCATGTGATCCCACCTCCTTTGGTGAATCCAGGTGCCGGGTTCAGCCGCTGCCGCGGCAGCGGCTGACTCCCGGTCTTTATGCCCTTTGCCCCGCCTTGAGCCATTTTGCCACCGTGACCACCCGTCGCGCTTGATGCTGAACGGCCAGCACGGCGGCCTCCGCGATGGTGCCGTCGCGGAGCGCACTGACGCTGGTGCCGTACGGGTTCCCTCCGGCGCCGAACACGACGGGATCCGTGTATCCCGGGGCAACCACAATCGCTCCCCAGTGATACATGCTGGTGTACAGCGAAAGGATGGCGGCCTCCTGTCCCCCGTGCGGGTTTTGGGCGCTGGTGGCGGCGCTGACGACCTTGTTGACCGTCTTCCCCGCCGCCCACGGCCCCCCCATCGTGTCGAGGAATTGCTTCATTTGTCCGGCCATGTTGCCAAATCGGGTTGGGGCACAAAAAATCAGGGCATCGGCCCATTCGATGTCTTCGACAGTGGCGGCGGAGATGTGCTTTGTCGCCTCCACATGTGCTTGCCAGGCGGGATTGCCGGCAATGGCCGAGGCTGGCGCCAGTTCCGGCACTTTCAATAGTCTGACGGCGGCGCCGGCGGCTTGGCCGGCTTCGGCGGCGCTGTGCGCCATTTGGTAATTGGTACCCGTTGCACTGTAATAAATGACAGCTAGATTGATCGAATCCATCGTGCGATTCCTCCGTTCGCTCGCTGAAGAGCGGTAATGTGACCCAGTGGCCGTCTCAGCCACCGGATTTGTTTGGGGATGGCCAGACGGTCGCCGCGACTCCCGCCTTGGTGGCCAATCCCTTTACCCGGGACCCGCGGATTAAGTCCCGAGTCATGGCCATGAGAGCTCCTTGGCCAAAGCCGCTCCGATAAAGACGGCTCGCACCGCGTGGATACGGCTTGGGGGTCCCGCAGCCGGGCGTCGTTGCCTTCGAATTCCTGGCAATGGGGCTGGCCATCGCCGTGAATGGTGAAATAGGCGCGGCGGTGCGGGAAGGCAAGCGGACCGCGAGCTCCGAAGACACAGAACACCGTCTCACGGCTCTCGGCAGCATCGCGTCCCCTTCGCTGTCCCCGCGATCAGGCAGGACCAAAACCGCGGGATAGGTCTTTCCCGGCGCGACCGGATGGGGATGCCGGAGCGCATAGTCCCGGGACGGGGTCACGGAGCCTCCCCTCCTTGCTAGATGAGATGAAGGGCATAGGCCCCGGGTCCGATGAGAGCCACACCCAACGCCACCGCGATTAAAACCAGATTATACTCGAACCCGTTTTGCGTCACCCAATAGCCGTTTTTTCCGTGAACGGCGATAATGGCCACCAGCATGGTCACTCCCAGCAACGCCGCGGCAACCGGAAGCCAGACTCCCAACGCAAACAATAGGCCGCCGACAAGCTCGCCGAGACCGGCCAAAAGCGCCATCAGCACGCCTGGCTTCATGCCGACGGATTCCAGCCATCCTCCCGTGCCCTTAAGCCCATAGCCTCCAAACCAGCCAAACAGCTTCTGCGTCCCATGGCCGGCAAAGGTCAGGCTCACAATGAGACGAATAATCAGTAATCCGGCACTCATCGTCAACACCTCCCTAAAATAATAGACTTATGTTTAATAAGTGTTGCCGGCATCAGGATAATGGCTTTGCTTATCTTTTGTCAATAGCTATGTTATAATTAGTTCAAGGAGGAGGGTTGCCCATGCCGGACGACATCATGTGCCCAAAATTTGAGGCCGCATTTGCGTTGTTGGGCAAGCGCTGGACCGGCCTGATTATCCGTGCGGTGCAGTCGGGTCGGCGGCGGTTTTCCGACATTGCGCAAATGATTCCGCATTTGAGCGATCGGATGTTGGTCGAGCGCCTTAAGGAACTGGAGTCGGTCGGCATCATTGAGCGGCGGGTCTACCCCGATATTCCCGTACGGATCGAATATGTGCTGACCGAGAAAGGCCACGACTTGGCCCCGGTAATGGATGGCGTGCAAAGATGGGCCGACAAGTGGTATAGCGCTGATGCCCACGCGGTGTCTACAGTATCGGGAGAGACTGGCTCGATGCCAATGGGGGAAAAGCGCCGCTTTGGCCCATAGGGGCCGAAAGAAGCCTTATTCGGACCCTTCTAACCGACGCGAAGGCGTGCGTCAGCAGCAGAGAGGTCGAACGTTGCCTGAACCGTTCCGGGCAAGACTGGCCTCGCGTTCCGGCACGACGGCCATTCCCCGGATCCTGCTGGGCAACGCAGCCGCGGCTGCTGTGGAAAAGAGCGCGCGACCAACCGCATGCAATGACGAAGCGCAACCGTGGTCTGCAGGCGGGATTGTGGCGGATTTTGCCACGGCATGGTGCGGCGTCGATTAACGGTGGCGCGGAGATGAGGCCCCGCGGCGCCCGTCCCTGGGCGGCCGCAGCATATCGTCAGAGAAGGCCGGCAGGCACTGGGCGCAACGGCCAGGAGGCGCTGCGCGTGGGTGACCGGGGGCACGTGTGATGGCAGTTTGCAGGCGTCCGTTCCGTTGGGTCTGCTGCCCAGCCGCCTCGCGCAGCGGTCTTGGCGAACGGGCTGGCCCGAAAAGTTTGCTAGGATTGCGCCCCCTCCTTCCGGTAGCGGACCAGGCGGAACACTATCCATCCCAACCCCGCATAAACAATCCCGTTGGCCAGCGCCATGGCGAAGGGCCACCAATGATTTAGCACATCCCACTGGTACATGCGGGCACCAAGCGGACCATAGCCCGCGAAGGCCGCCGCCAGCGACGCCGACGCAGTTGGCGTGTGCAGCAGAATCTGACTCGTGAGACTTCCCGCCACCCCCGCAAATCCGCCGACGGCGGCAACGTCCTGTCCCCGTTCGGCGAAACGGGCCGACAGCATCAGCAGGCGGCCGACCAAAAGCATTGCCGCCACGCGCAGAATGACCATGTTGGCGGGAGGGACGCCCGTCACCCATAACAGAGTCGGCGCACTTAACAGAATGCTGCCGATAAGCGTCAGCCGCACCAGAATTCGCACTGTCTCCTCACCTCGTCTTTTTGTTGGCCAGGGCGGCGGCCATGGCGGTCCTGTCCCCACCATATTCACCGCGCGGGCAGATTATGATGACAGGTCTCTTCGGCCGCAACCCAGCATATCGTGGCGGTAGAAAGCGGGGGACATCCATGCGACACCTGGGGATGCTGGTGGGATCGGCCGGGTTGATGATTTTGGGCATGATGGCGGTAACTTGGGGATTTCGCGATCTGCCGATTGACGAACGGCCGGAGTGGATGGTGGTGGAGACCGTGGCCTGGCCGATGGTGGCCATGGGCATTCTGGCGGCCGGTCGCCTGAACCGTCTGCTGCAACAAGGGCTGCGGGTTCGCGTCGACCGCCGGCAATTGCTGGTGCACGGTCTCCCCGCGTTGTTGATCGCGGCAAGTCCTTCCGGAACTTTTACCGGCTGGGTTGGCGGCACGAGTTGGGTTGCACTGCTGGATTTTCCTACTGCCAAAGTGATGGCCGCCTTTTGGCTGGCTTTTACAATTTGGACAGCGTGGGAGGTTGTTCCGTGATCGGCCCGCATTTTGTCCGAATGGTGCGGAATCTGGTTGGACTCGGTGCCGTGGCACTAGGCCTGGGGACCATGCCGGCACTGGTTTCGCGTCCGGTTCTGGCCACGGCGGCGATCCGGATAGTGATTAACGTTCCGTCCCGGACACTCTATCTCTATCGTGGCCAAAGCTTGTTGCACCATTATCCAGTCGCGGTTGGCCGGTCGTCTACGCCTACCCCGCGCGGGGAGTTCGTCATCACTCAAAAAGCGGTTTGGGGCGATGGGTTCGGAACCCGTTGGATGCGGTTTTCCGCTCCCTGGGGGATATATGGCATTCATGGCACCAATCGGCCTTGGTCGGTGGGCTTGGCCGTCTCCCACGGCTGTGTCCGCATGTACAACCGCAACGTCGAGCAGCTCTACGCCCTGGTCTCGGTAGGGACGCCGGTGGTGGTGGAAGGACCGACCCCGTTAGTGCGCATCCGGCGGCCGTTGAACCCCGGGGCAATTGGTCAAGATGTGGTGGAACTACAACGACTCTTGCGGTTGGCCGGGGTTTATCCCGGAGCGCTAAATGGCATCTATCAAGCTTCCGCGGAGGAGGCGGTCCGCAAGTTTCAATTGACCGTGGGAATGCCGGTGACCGGCATTGCCTCGCTAGAGACGGTCCGCAATCTGCTTGCGTATACCCGCTCCGCAGGGCCGTCGGGATATTTGACTCCGGCGGGTCGCTGGGCGTGGTAAGATAAGTGGACAGGGATGGTGCGCTTGCCGTCGGAGCAAAATTTATTGTATAATCGCGGTTGTGGATTTGCTGGCGTAGCTCAGTTGGTAGAGCAACGGTTTCGTAAACCGTAGGTCGTGGGTTCAAGTCCCTCCGCCAGCTCCAGAAAAGTTTAAGCCCCGAGCCATTCTCGGGGCGTTTTTGTTGGTTTGGCTAGGCTGCTGAACGGTTCATCAACACTTTCATCAACACGAGCGGAGCATCCCGCGACAATCTTGACGCGAGAGAGACACCTCAACACGTGAGACCGATGGACTTATTCATTTCTGATCGTTGCCGACCAAATCTTTCGCCATCTTCCTGCTTCATCGCGTCACTGCTTCTTAGGGCTTGCGCCGGTCGCACTCTCCGAGCACATGGTCGACGGGAGGGCGCTCCACCGGCTGTCACCGCGCATGCCGGCTTACGCCGGAACGGATTGGAAGCCTCCAACCGAACTCGCGACCACTTTCCGCAAATTAATCGCCGCGTTACCGTCGCGGTTGTGATGAGTGCGCTGGCCGGCAGGACTTTGCGCCCGCTGCGGCGAAGCTCTACCTCGGTGATGCAAACCGATGCCAAACCGCGCGAATGAACCGCATGCCAAAGATCTCCGCAAGCTGGCGTCGGGCCGGCGGCTGGCTCGCGTGACCCACGATGACCCGGACCCCGACAAGCGCCGAGAAGCCAGCACAACCTTCGCCACTGAACCCGAGACCAAGACGTGGAGCCGCAAGCAGGGGAGGCGGCTTCGCGAAGATCCCGACCGCACGCCGCCCACTCCAACCGTCGAAGGGCTTCTCACCGGAGGGCAGGAGACCAGGCCAACCGCGCTCCGGCCCACCCCATGGGAGATGTATCGTGGCAAACTCGAGCATGTCATAGAGGAACTGGGCAACTGGCGACCCCGGTCGTTAACCACCCTGGACATCCAACCACGCTATGCCCGCTCGGGTTCGCGGCTCGGGGCTCAGTTGGTTGTCCATGTGCATCGCGTGTTGCGTCACGCGCTCCCGGCCGCTGAAGACGGGGGCCTGATTCCTAAGCATCCCTCTCCTAAGGTCGCGTTGCCGAGAGTCCCGCGGCCTGATTTGCGGATCCATACCGGGGAAGAAGCGGAACGGTTTATGGCGGCGGCTCAACCGCACCGTCTCCAGGCCCCGTGGGTCGGTTTGGCCTCAAACCACACGCGCGTGGGTGAAGCGTTAGGCGCTCGTTGGGATGATGGGGACGACGGATGGTGCGAATCCAGCCAACCCGGACCGGTGAGGGCCAACAACGGGCATTGGGGCCGCTCAGCGACTCACCACATCGAACCGCCGAGCAGCAAGACCGATTGCTGGCCGGCGCGCGCTGGCAGGAATCGGGGTTGGTTTTGGTCACCGGACGCGGGACGTGGATCGCTCCCCACAATGGTCATCGTGACGTCAAAAAACTGCTGGGCAAGGCGGGGGTGCCCCAAAAAACAAGCGCCATTTCATGGCAACCAATTGGCGGACAACGGGATCCCAGGGTAAGGGCATCGTGATGAAGGGGCACCCCGGGCGTATGGCCACATGCTGACGGGGCACCCGCGAATGGCGGTGGATGCTGGGGACGCCGTAAGCCGACCATCCCTGCACATCCCCACGAGTAGTAAAATGATGCTATGGCTTGATGACGCCGGGTATTTAATGAATGCGCAAGCTGAATGGGAAGGCGGGTTGGGGAGATAATGGCTTATGGGGCGAAACCCCGCACACGACCGTTCCAAAATTCCTAAAGCGGAGGTCGTGGGTTCAAGTCCCTCCGCCAGTCCATTTTGGTTTTGCGCATGACCGAGAGGGAACATGCACATCCTGATTGCACCGGATCATTTCCGGCCGTCCGTACAGGCTTCGTCTGCGGCGGAGGCCATAGCGCGCGGGCTGCGGACGACGGTCGCCGGTGCGGTGATTAGACTTTGTCCCCAGACTGCGGGCGGACGCGGCACCATGGATATGGTGGTGCGCGCACAGCACGGCCGAATTCGCCACGAAATCGTAAAGAGTCGCGAAGGCCGCACAGTGGCGTCGCGATGGGCCATGCTCCCCGACCAAACTATCGTGCTGGATGCCGCCGAAATCCTCCTCCATTCTCATAATCCGCACATGGCGGACAGCTTTTGCCTGGGGGCGATGGTGCACCAAATGTTTCGCTATCGGCCCAAAGCGATTGTCGTCGCTTTGGGTGACATGGCCGGAACCGACGGAGGGCTTGGCATGTTAGAGGCCCTGGGTGTCCGCTACCTCGATGAAAACGGCACGGAACTTCCGTTTAATCCCCGGACTTTGGGCCGGGTGGCCGGGGCGGCGTGTGACGGTCTTGACATCCCGGTGCCGATTGTCGGACTTTACGATCAACCCCTGTCGCGGGCTGGTCCGCACGGATCCCAAAAACCTAGCCGGAACGAACTGGAGCGGGTCGTGGCGATGGTCGAGCAGTGTGTGGCTACCGAGTTGTCCAGATTGCCGGGTACCGCCGCCGGAGGGGGACTGGGATGGGGTTTGGCGGTTCTCGGGGCGCAACTGACCTCGGGGGCGTTGTTTGTAGCTCACAATACGGGCCTAGCGGCCGGTTTGGCGTGGGCGGACTGGGTGGTGACCGGCAGCGATCGCCTAAGCCACCTCAGTGCGGACGAAGTGGTGGGACAGGTGGGCCGGATGGGCCGGGACGCGGACAAACCCGTGATCGCCTTGGCGGCAACGTTGGCGGAGGGCCACGCCCGCCTGTATCAGGAGGGGGTGGCGGGGTTTTACCCGATTCTTGATCGCCCGCGGTCGGCTAAGGATACCTTTCGGGCCACAGCCTCTTTGCTGGAGCAAACCGGCGAGCGGCTCGGGCGATGGATGACGATTTTTCAACAAACCAGAACGTGATAACAGGCTGCGCGCGACTCTGCCGCAGCCGGAACATGGGGGTGTCCGCCATATCATACCGATGGCTGGTCTATCAGGTCGCAGACTCGGTGGCGACGATCCGGCTTAACCGACCGGAAAACTTAAATGCGTTGCACGACGAGTTGCTGCGGGAGATTTTTTTGGCTTTAGGGGAGGCCGAACGGGATGTGAGCGTCCGGGTTCTGGTGGTGACGGGAGAGGGCGGAGCTTTCTGTTCCGGTCAAGACCTCAAGGTATTTGCCGGCGGTGTTACGGAGGAGGAAGTCCACCGTCATTTGGACGACTTCTACCATCCCGTTGTCAGAAAGTTCCGGAGTATTCCCAAGCCGATTGTGGCGGCCATCCCCGGGGTGGCGGCCGGGGCCGGGATGAGTTTGGCGTTGGCCGCGGACCTTCGTATTGCCGCGCAGACCGCCCGTTTTAGCCAGGCTTTTGTCCGCATTGGATTGGTGCCCGATTCCGGCAGCACGTACTTTTTACCCCGTTTGATTGGCCCCGCCCGCGCGCTGGAAATGGCTTGGCTGGGCGATGGGATCGATGCGGAGACGGCCAAGTCGTGGGGGCTGGTTAACTGGGTGGTGGCGGCCGACGAACTGCCGGCCTCGACGAAAGAGTTGACGGCGAGGCTGGCGGAGGGACCGCCATTGGCGGTGGCGATGATTAAACAGGCGATTTACCGGGGAATGGACGAGACACTGGATGACACCCTGGAGTTCGAAAAGAGGTTGCAAGGGCGAGCAGTCGTTACGGCCGACCACCAAACGGGATTAAAGGCGTTTTTTGCCAAGACCCGTCCCGTGTTTACGGGACGGTAACCCTGTCATTGGCGACCGGCCTCCAATGATGGCCTCGACGACTGGGGTTCCGGGACGGGCGCAACCACGCCTGGGGTCGTCATGGGATGACCCGGCCTGGGAGAAAAAACCACAAACGGGCTTACTGGCTGCGCGGCCAGATCGGGCGGTGGGTGCGGGATCTGGCCTTTCGCGAAGGCATCTTGACGGGCGAACGCAATCCGGCTTACACCAGCCAGATGTGCCCGCATTGCCCGCCCGATTGCCGGAGCGTGGGGATGCGCGCGCAGCACACGTTCACATGCTCGAATCCGCATCACCCCTATAGGGCCGACGCGGATTTCGTGGGCATGTTGAATCTCTCCCGCAAATGGAGCGGCACTTTTACGTATCCTTCGAAAAAGCAGGATGACCCAAAGCCGGCGCAGGCCCTGGCCTAATCCCGCGCAGGTCTCGCCTCCCGCCATTGACGGGACGCGAGATCCCCTGTGGTGGGGGACGTTCGTGAGGGTGGTCAGCCGGGTGCTGGCTTGCCAGATGAGAGGATCACCCATATGCCAACAAGAGGATACACCCAAACTCCTCTCCCCTCTTGTGCGGGAGACAAGGGTCACGCCCACAGCGGTTGTCCAGACTTGTCTAAGGGTTTAGGTCACTGCCAACACCACTTCCGCATGCAGGCGCGCCAACGTTGGGGGCGGGCAGACCCGACACCACCCGACCAGACGCAGTCCTTAGGGGAGACGCCCGTCGCCAAGGCACCCGCGTTATCATGGGTCACGATCACCATCGCGCTATGCAAGGGAACCGTTACGGGACTAAAGGGAAAAAAGACCGCAGTTGCGGAAATCTATGACGAAACCGGATTATATTGCATGTCGCTCCGCCGAAGGTACTGGGTGTCGTAAGTGGCGAGAATTTCGGGTGCCCCGAAGGCAATGAGAGTTTTTAATCGTCATCTGGGAGTACCGTGCCCAGACGGGGGAACTGGGGGCGTGGATGGGGAATCCGCTGCGTTGTAGCATTTGTCAGCTGCATCATTACCACCGTTGGCTATTCTAGCCCAAAGAGATCTTTTATCTGTCCGCCTCGGAGCGTACCATTTTGTAATCATTTAGGGACAATCAGGGGTGAGGGGCACCTCGCAGCATCGGTTCGGTCATTTGCCGGGCGGGGGATCGTTTGGTGGGTGAGCACCACACAAATGGATCATTGAACCCCCAAATCGTTGTGTGATAACATTTTTCAGGATGTAAAGAAGACATGGATCAAAATGAGACATTGCAAAACCAGCGATAACCGCCAACCGATGGGAATGTTTTCTTTCGGGCCGTGACCATCTGCAGTGAGCGCGATGGGCGATTGAGGGCCATCGCGGTGAATCGTCTGCGCATTGCATTTCGCGTCGTGTAAATGGGAGAGGGCGTGCGGTCCCGGGGAGTCCGCAGGGATGTCGCATGCGTCATCCCCGGAAACGGTCGCTTGCCACCAATGGTCAGGGGGGGTCATGTGGGGATTGCCTTCATGCACGGCTTTCTTTTGGCTCTGGCCTTAATTCTTCCATTGGGACCGCAAAACCTGTTTGTGATGAGCCGGGGCACCACCCACCGCCAATATCGGCGAACGGTGCCCGTCGTGCTCGCGGTGGCTACCTCCGACACGATTTTGATTGGCGGGGCGGTTCTCGGGGTCAGCTTGGTGCTGCTGGCGTTGCCGGTCTTAAAAGATGTCCTCACCCTGTTAGGCATGGTGTTTTTTGATGTGGTTGGGCTGGCAATCCTGGCATAGCCCAGTGCGTGCTGCCCAGTCGAGTGACACGGCGGCGTATTGGACCTTGCGTCGACGGCTCCTGCATACTCTTCGGGCTTCCCTTCTCAATCCCCATGCAATCATGGACACGTTGGTGGTGGTTGGCGGGGGTGCCGCCGCTTATGCCACGCCCGCCGATAAGTTGGCCTATGCGCTCGCCGCCGTTTTGGTGTCGTGGGTCTGGTTCTTCGCGATTTCCCTGACAGGGCGGGGGTTGGGCCGACTGCGTGACCAAACGCGGACGCTGCGGTGGGTGAACCGGCTCTCCGCCGTCATCATGTGGACCGTCGCGGGACGCTATCTGGTGAAGTTAAGCCACGCCTTGTGCCAGACCTGACCCCAACATTGTGCGAGCTCCTCGTAAGATGATCGCAGTCCAAGTCTGGCCACCTCCCGGTCAATGGACTTAAAGCGCGACGATTGAGGGTCCTAGAGTGCGTATGAGTTTGTGACGGCGGCATACGAGCGCGTTCCCCCGTTATCGATGGTGGCATTCTCATAGCGTCAGCGACGTTAAAGCGCTTATCGTTTGAATTGGGCGGCAAGAATTCGATGATTGTGCTCCAGGACGCCGACTTCGGCCCGTTGATCGAAACCATTTTACGGTCAAGTTTTAGCAATCAAAGGGAAGTGTGCTTGTCAGCGGCGCGTATTCTAGTGCAATCCTCGCTATCCGAGCGGTTTGTAAACGAATTTGTCGCCCAAGCACGGACCCTGCGGATTGGGGATCCGATGGACCCTTCGACGGACGTCGGGGCGTTGATCAGCGAAGAGCACCGTCAAAAGGTAGAAGGTTACGTTGCGTTGGCTCGTACGGACGGGGGCAGTGTCGTGGCGGGAGGGCGGCAGCCCGGCGGGTTATCACCAACATGTGTCGATGGGTATTTTTTTGAACCGACAGTGATTACCGGTCTTTCCGACACCTCGCGGGTCATTCAGGAAGAATTTTTGGGCCAGTCTCGACCGTTCAACCCTTCGAAACGGTCGAAGAAGCTGTTAAACGAGCCAATGCTACCCGTTACGGGTTATCCGCCACCATTTGGACCCAAAGTCTAACGCATGGTCACCGCATTGCGGCGGAACTCGAAGCCGGGATCGTCTGGGTTATTTCCTGGTTTCTCCGCGATTTGCGAACGCCATTTGGGGGGCATGAAAGAAAGCGGAATTGGCCGAGAGGGCGGGGTGCATAGTCTTGAGTTTTACACTGAATTGAAAAATGTGTGCATCAAATTATGATCCCAGGGGGGACTCGTTATGGGCGAGGGAACTGCCGTGGAGTCCCGGTTAACCATCATGGCTCATGCGGCGCGAGCCATGATTGAAGAATCCATGTGTTATTTGTGGCGCTCTCTGCATCATGAAAAGAAGAGGGCATTCTCTCCTTGTTTGTGTCCGCCGCGCGAAGGTGAAGCCGGTGCTCCGAGGCGGAGTACACGCAATGCCTCACTGGGGATCGCTGCCCAAGGTTGCTGCGCAGCTTCCAGCGTGCTGTGCCCACGGGGTCGCGATTCAACAGAAGACGCCAACTTGTCCATGCGGCCTCGTAGGGGTCTTCTGCC
>JAJZZA010000089.1 GCA_021797825.1 Bacillota bacterium
CCAACCCGCGGGCGAGACAGGCCCGTAAGCAGGCCACACCGGCCGGGGTGAACCGGTCATAACAGGCCGAGGGCACGAGGGTATCCCCCGAGACGGTTTCATAGGCCCGCCGGAGCGAGGCGAGACTCCGTGGGACCCCGGTGCCGAACCCCAACACTAAGACCCACAGAAACGTGACGGGATCGATCTGGCGTTGCCGACGGACCAAGCCGACCGTGGCCGCAGTCTCGCGTAGCCACGGGCTCGGAAACAGTCCCGTCAGCAAGCGATCCAGTTCCGCATCGACGCGACCGGACCTGGTTGACATGGTCACTCCTCCTCAGACGCGGCGACCCGGCTATCGCATTTGAGGCCCCGCGGTTTTCAGAAGACTTCGCCACGCGGTGGCCCCGATCCTTAACGACGCACTCATTTTTTTATCGGCGGCAGCGATTGTCCCTTAACCGAACACGCATGGATGGTGTGGCAGTCCTTAGCCAAAGAGCACGTAAACCATTGCATCTTGGAGTATACCGCTGAATTGTTGGAGTCGCTAAACTGTAGAAGCCGGGGGAATCACTTCCAATACCCGGACCAGACGAATTGGTCGGCCAACAACCAACCCCCGTATACCCGGGCCCACGTATTCGGGCACGACCGCGCACGATCCGCCCGTGTGCACCGTGCCGTGCAATGGAGGCAATCCTCGTCCATGACCGCAGGGATGCGGGGACACAACTACGGGGCGGTGTGCAACGATGTCTTTAAGACCTCGAACGCCGGGAGTTGCCCCCTGCATCGCACCCCGTTGCAGGGAGCGGGACAGGCACCTGGGTTCAGATCAATGCCAATCAAACCAACCCCGCGTACACGGGGTCGGACGAATACGGAAGCAGCCAGTACCCCGTCGTTTTGCCCACGTATTACTACGCTTTGGGGTGTCCCCGGACGATACGCAGTGCATCTCGTTCAACGCGATTGAGGACACCCCGAGCCTACAAGCGCTGGGTTCCCCCTGGAACCAGTGCTGGCGGCCGTAACCGTTTCACACGATCAACGCCTGGACCCCCACGTCGGGACTGTCCCAAGCCGGTCTAACGGGGGGCGTGGTCAGCACGCGGAGCGGTCAAATGCAAGATCCCAGTGAAACCCTCGCCAGCAACGCCCTCTGGTCGGGGATGATGCGGGCCGGGGGGGGCGACCACGCCCGGTTCGGTGCTGTCAGCGCGGCCACAAGGGCCTACGTCGCGTTTTCGGCAATGTTAATGAAGGCGCAGTGCCTGCTTGAGACGCTGACGGTCGAAACCCACCGAAACCACGCCGTCCATGAGAATGACCGGAATACCGCGCTCGACGCCTCGCAGACGGCGCATTTCGGCAATGGCCGCCTCGTTGTCGAGTGAGTGGTCGCGGTATCCAAAGCCGTTGAATGACAAAAACACCTTGGTGCCGTTGCAGATGCTGCAAGGTGGGATGGTATAGAGATCCAGTGCTGGCAGCCATCGCCGTTCACCGATCCTTACCTGCAAATGTTTGGCGGGTCCCGGGATGTCAATGGCGTACAATACGAAGGCGGCCTGCGCGGAGGCATCGTTCAGCCATTCTTGGCGTAGTCGGACCGTGTCTCCAACGGGGCTGTCGATGTCCCACACGGCAATGTCATCATACCCCTGGTGGTCGTGCACGGTAACTAACGGCGTGGTTGCTGGCACCACCGTTGGGGACAGACGGACGCGATAGGAGAAGGTCACGGCGTGGTCTTCATAAAGTGTGCGCAGGGCGTCCACTGTCTCGTCCTTTTTGGCCACCACCACTAAACCGCGGTCTTCCGGCGCCAGACGGTAAATCACTCCGGGGGCATGGCTGGTTTCCATTTCGGCCAGCCACCGGTTGGATTGCAACAGCCCATTGACCAAAGTGTGGCGGTCCTCGGGTGTTTCGGGATGCACCGCCATGCCCGGTGGCTTATCGGCCACCACAAAGTCGGCACCTTCGTACCACACGTCGAGCGGTATCGGGGCGACGGCAATCTTGGGGGTTTTGTCCACACAAATCTCCTTCTTTCTTGTTGGGTAACTAGGCGGCATCGACGCAACGCATGTCGCCGCCGCGAATCAGCCCACCGTGGCGCCTAAATTTTCGACACCAGGGTTCGCGCTGCCACTTGCACAGGATCCCAGACATCGGAGAAGGGGGGGGCGTAGGCCAGGTCCAGGTCAATGAGGTCGGTGACGGTCATCCGGGCGGTTACGGCTGCGGCTATGGTGTCGATGCGTTTGCCACTACCGGGTCCACCGACGATTTGCGCGCCCAACAGGCGACCGGTTCCGGTTTCGGCCACGAGTTTGACCGTTATCGTCGATACGTCAGGGAAATACCCCAGTTTCGTTTCGGTTTCCACCCGGGTCGTACGCACCGCCAGGTCGGCGGCTTCGGCGTCGGCGGGCGTAAGCCCGGTGCGCGCGATCTCTGTCGGACCGACTCGGGTAATGGCGGTGCCTAATACACCCGAAAACGTTAGCGTGGATCCGCTGAGATTCAGACCCGCTATGCGCCCCTGTTTATTGGCCACTGTGGCCAGGGCGATGTAGATCGGTTTTCCCGTCACTAAATGCCGGGTTTCGGCCACATCACCGACGGCCCAGACATGGGGCACCTGGGTCTTTAGATAGGGATTGACGCGAACCGCATCCTTGATGCCCAAGGGGATGCCTGCCTCCCGCGCCAAGGCGCTTTGGGGTCGCACGCCCAAACCTAAGATGACGAGGTCGGCAGGCCACTCCTGATGGCGGGTCTGGACCGCGCGGACGCGCCCTTGGGTAATTTGAAAGCCGAGCACTTCGTCATTCAACGACACCGTCACCGCGAGTGCGGTCAGCGCTTGATTCACCAGTGACGCCATATCGGCATCGAGGAACGTCGGCATGACTTGGGCTTGCTGTTCTAGCAGCGTGGTCTGGATTCCCCAGGCCTGGAGGTTTTCTGCCATTTCTAATCCGATGTAGCCGCCTCCCACGACGACTGCTGTCCGCGGGTGGCGGGTTTCAATGTATTGGCGAATGCGGCGACCATCTTCTAAGGTTTTGACGACAAATACCCCGTCAGCGTCGACGCCAGGCCAGGGGGGTATGATGGGAGACGCCCCGGTCGCCAACACCAGGTCATCGTAGGGTTCCCACCGGCGGGTGCCTGCGGCTTGAACCTGAATTCGCTGATTAACCCGATCGATTAGTTGTACTTCGTGACCGGTTCGCACATCGATGCCCATTTGGCGGAATGCCTCCGGTGTGCGGGCAATCAGTGGTTCCATAGTGTCGACTACCCGGCCTACGTAATACGGAATGCTGCATGCGGAATAGGATACCACGGGCCCTTGTTCGAAGGCGACGATGTCCAGTGACGGATCGCGGCGTTTGGCTTGGGAGGCGGCACTCATTCCGGCGCCGTCTCCCCCGATAATCACAATGCGATGGGGCATGAGCTGTCCCTCCAATCTGGGCTGATAATGAGAAGGGTTCCCGGTGACCGTCCGGCTAATGCCCCCGGTTCCCACAAACGAGTCCCGTCTGACGCCAGCGCACTGGCGGCCAGCATCAAGCGGCCGTCCTCTCAAGCATAGTCGGGGGGCCGTGCGATGTCTGTATCCCAAATTACATGATCACGGTGCGCTCGGTATGCCGCTGGAACATGGGAGGTCTCTGACCAACGCTGCACTCGCTGGGGCTCGGATGGCTCCCCAAGCGGTGCGCCGATACCTGACGCGCCGCCATCGGGGCCCGTCGCCCGGGTGGCGCAGCGGACCAGCATCGGTCTCGACCGGATGGCCTGCTTCCACCACCCAAAACTCGCGGCGTCCGCTTAACTCCGCCCTGCCGCTCGCCTATTGGCGCCGTCCAAGGCTCTACTCCCTCTGGGATTGGCATCACACCTACCAGGGGTTGTCTCACCCGTCATCGCCCGCCCTAAACCGAACGGTACGTGCGGTGGTGTCGGGGAGACTTGCATTTCACCGGTGTCTCAGCCTTGTCGGCTGTTCCGCTTGCATTCAACTCCGCCGCACGCGTTTTGCTGGACCCCGCGGGCCTACCTCGCCTGACATTTTGGGACACGCATGGGTGGCGAGACGACTCACAACAGAGGTCGGGGTTTGCGCAATCGCCACGCATTCGTGTTGCCTCTGTGAAATGGATTACGGTGCTGGGTCGCGGCCTGGCGCATCATCATGGTGCCAGGTTTAGGCGTGGGACGGGAACGGACCCGTTTGCTGTCCGCTCCCTCTTGCGCACCGCGAATGGAAGGGAGATGCGCATATGATGATGAAAAGGGGCATGGCGCTTGGTCCCGCCCGGCATCGGCCGGGGAAGTTACCGCGTTGTGTGCTGCCGATATCTCGTCACATGAAGACTGTCATCCGACCCGCCCACGGGAACCAGTTCACGCACACTAATGGACTGGTCGTGAGGCGGGAACGGCGGCCCGAGCGGGCCGGTTTGCTCCTGCCGACCAAAAAAATGTTTTAATTGGTATGACACGGCCCCCAGCAGATTTGCGACCATCGTGGTGATCCCGTCCGGTGGTCGGGAGCCCTTTGGCGGAGACAAACATGGACGCGACCGTGACCGAGTCGTTCCTTTGTCTGGACGGGTCGAGCGCTCGTTTCCGGCGGTTTCCGGTGACTGATGGTCTAGTTGTCGACCGACATGCAAACCCGGGCGCTGACGTCGATTCAAACCCAAACGCGGCCGGTGCCAGTGATGCCGATGCCGGAAGTTGATCCCACGGTTGGCTTTAGGCCGTTGTCGGGCTGCCGCCAGGGCAACCCGTCTACGCCGCCGGAGTTTCGGGGCACATGGTGAAGTTTTCTGTGCGGATGGACCGGTATTACGGTGAAGCCGGCGGGCCGATCCACCGGGACCCAATCATCGGTCTTATCCCAGCGGGAGGAGTTTTCGGGTTGCGGTGGGGGATTTGAATGGCACGGCCGACGTGCCGTTGGCTACGGTCATCAGCAAGCGGGTCTTGCGGTGGGTTGGTCACAATCGATCGATTCTCAAACGCTAAACCCGGGAGCCAGAACCCCTTGACACACCCATTGCGAGGAGGAGAAATGGCCGATGACAATCAATAGTCCCGTTCCTGATGGGTGGGATGCGGCCTATCACGAATGGCTGGATGAGCATCGTGTGGCGTTGGAGGCCCACGATTGGGCCAGGGCCTTCGTGGGCTACCCCTGGATCCAGGGATCGCCACCGCCCAAGACATTCCTCAAGGTACCCCTGAGTCAAGCGCGCATGGCGCTGGTGAGCTCGGCCGGCGTCTGTGCGACGGATCAAATGCCGTTCGATGCGCAAAATCCCTATGGTGATGCAACGTTCCGGGTTATCGCGGGACCCCTGAGGTCCTGGCAGGTCCATCATGGACACTATGATACCACCGCCGCGCAGCAAGACTACAACACCGTGTTCCCGTTGCGGGCGTTAGAACGGTTGGCGGGCCAGGGGATGATCGGATCCGTCTCTCGAGAAAACTACACCTTCATGGGATATCAGCCAGATCCGCGCCCGTTCTATCGGAGGGCGGCCCCCACCATGCTTGAGGGATTGATCCGGAACCGGGTTGATGGCGTCCTGCTGGTACCGGGATGACCGGTCTGTCACCAGTCCGTAGGACTGTTGGCTTGCTTTCTGGAAACTGCCGGGCTCACAACAGTGGTCTTGGGGGCGCTGCCGAAGATTTTGGAGATAGTTCAGCCGCCCCGGGTGTCTCTCGTGCGAGCTCCCTTAGGAAAATTGTTTGGTGAGCCGTTTGACGTAACCACTCAGGTCGAACGGGTCACCGCAGCCCTCGACGTCTTACGCGGCGATGGGACATCGGTTCGAGCGACCTCCGAATGACTGACGAGGCGGCTTGCATCCAGCGGGAAATCACTGCCCTTGGCTGAAACCGCAGCGGCGAATGCCAGAGGTTGACGCCCCTGCCCGTTTGCGTTGACCAAGTCAATGGGAACACGGCACCGTCCTGGAATTATGGGGTTGGCTGCCGGAAAAAGGCGAAGGAAGGCGGCGGTGCCGATAAGAGGCGTGGGGCCTTAACGAACCTTGTCAGGCGATGGCACCACCCCGCGTGGACATGGGTTGACCAGCGATTCAAAAAGGGGGATTGGCACCTGTCCGCTTAATGGTGTCCCTGAAAGGCCCGACCGCAGGTCACCCGTGGCTAGGTCCAACCGGTGGCGGTTCCCCACCCCATAACGCAACGGTGGTCAGGCCGTGTGATTTGCGCCGTTCGCGATACCTGCGATAGCATAGGCGCCAATGACTATGGGGAGGTCGCGGTACGCGGGCGCCCCTTTTTAACTCAGCGCGCCTCCGAAGGCTTGGGCCGTAAGAATAACGCCATCCTGGTCGGCATACACAAATTGCCCAGGGTTCCAGGTAACTCCACCAAAGCATAAGGCCACATTGACTTGGCCCGATCCAGTCTTGCGGCTTTTCACCGGCGAACGTCCAATGGCCAATATCCCGATGTCTATTTGAGCCAATTCATGAGAGTCCCGGACACATCCGTTAATGATGATTCCGGTCAGACCGCGAGACGCGGCCAGAGCTGCCAGATTTCCGCCCAATAACGCACAGCGGTGGGATCCTCCGCCATCAACCACGAGCACACTGCCCGCAGGTGCACCTTCGATCCCCGCTTTGACAAGCACATTGTCCTCGAATACTTGGACAGTATGTATTGGACCATGGAATGCGCCCCTTTTGGCAAACGAAATGAACGCCAGTTCGCACACGGCAATCCGGTCTGGCCAGGCATCAGCGATATCTGCGGTGTGAAACATGCTAACCCCCCCTTTTTCGTGCGGATGAGGGTAGCCCTCAAGGAGTGGCCACCACCAGATGAATGAGTCAACCCGCTGGGCGAGCTTGGCTCGCGATGGATAACCGCCATCAACGGCGGTCCATGGTCGGCGAACACCCCGGTTCGGCCGCGCACGCCGGTGGTAAATGCCCGCAGTTGGCCAGTATCCAGCGGCGTGAGTCGTCGTGCCGAACCGATTGGCCTGGCGGGTGGTAACGCGACCGGTGAACGACGCCGATGGCGCCTCGCGGGCCACCGGACGCACGATGGTGCGCAGCGCGGGATGACTACGGGGATGGGCCCTCAGTGTGGTGGCTGGACTCGCTCCGGGCGGTGGCGGGCACGGCCGAGGGAATGGTCACGGTGCCGCGCTGCGTCAAGCCGTGCGATGCCCGCAGGGGCTGTCCCCATCCTGACCGCCCGGGCGTTTCGCCGACGAGGTCCGCCTGGGGTTGCCGAGACCGGTTTGGGGTTTTCGTGGCATTGCGTAACGACCGCATGTGGTGCCCCTCCTGCGATTGTGAGGACGTGAGAGTTAGGCCCGCAATCCCGGCAACCGAATCCTGAGCCGTGGCCATGCTTGAAGAACGCTGCGCACGGGTCGGCCCTTGCCTGGTTTGACGAATTTCGGATGAGGCCGTTCCGATGAACGATTGCGTTGAGCCAGTTGCTCGTTGGTGCCCGGAAACCGGGGCCGGGGTCGGCACTTCAAATACGCACCTGACCCCACGATACGGGCCCAAATGCGCCACATGGCTCTGAGATTGGCGCTCATAGCCAACTTATAGCATAAGGGCGTCGGTTAGAAAAGATTCGTTTTGAGCGACCCGGTGGCCGCCTATGAATCCTCCCCCAAGGGTTAAAGGGCAGCGGTTTCATCCGACCGGCGATCAATCAGCATGTTCGGTGCCAGCTAGGGTCCGAGACCCTTGGCGACGTTGTGCGTCCGATATCACTAAGAATTGCAATATTGCAATGGATATGCTATATTAAACGGCAGGAGATGAGCAAGACCCGGGTCATACCGTTTCGCGGGGGGATGAAGGTGCGGCACACGGGCGGCGATGCAACGCGTGAGCGATGGCCTGAAGATTTGACATGGGCACACTGTGGAGAAGAACTTAGTAAAATGACGGGAGCGTGAAGACGTGCAGCAAAGTGAAACCTATCGCATGGCGATCAAAGGGATGACGTGTATCGATTGTGAGCACCACGTGACGAAGGCATTGAATTCGGCCGGAGCTTTCGACGTGCAGGCCAGCTTTATAAAGGGCGAGGCGATTTTCTCAGCTGGCACTGAATTTTCCGAGGAAGCGGCTCGGGCGGCGGTGGCAAATGCGGGGTATCAACCGCAAGCAATGGAGCGGCTGTCCTCGTCCGCCGATGCGGCCTACGCGATGGAGATTCAGGGGATGACATGTACCGATTGTGAGCACCATGTGGCGAAGGCTTTGGAATCGGTTGGCGCCTCCGGGGTGGAGGCCAATTTTCGGCGGGGGCACGCCACGTTCACGGTTCCTGCGGAGTTTTCGTGGGAGGCGGCGAGGGAGGCCGTTGCCCGTGCGGGCTATACGCCAGGCGTTGCCCGAGCGCAGGGTCACCGAGGCACCCCAACCATCGGTCCGGGCTCGCGCCGGGAATATGACTTGGTGGTAATTGGATCGGGCAGCGCGGCTTTCGCAGCGGCTATTGAGGCGCGGCAGGCGGGAGCCCGGGTAGCCATGGTGGAGCGGGGCACGATTGGTGGCACGTGCGTCAATGTGGGTTGTGTCCCTTCGAAAACCCTCCTACGGGCAGGGGACCTGCATCATTGGGCGACGAGCAATCCGTTTGAGGGATTAAACACCAGCGCGGGTCCGGCGGATTTGGCCACCTTAGTGAAAGAAAAGGATGATTTGGTAGCGACGCTCCGCCAAAAGAAGTATGTAGATTTGTTGCCGGAATACGACATTGACTTGATCGTTGGCGAAGCCCGCTTTCTGGATGAGACGCGGCTGGCGGTGGGAGAGCGGATCCTGGCGGCCGAACGCTACTTGGTGGCGACGGGCGCCCGTCCGCGCATCCCCGCCATTGCCGGATTGAACACCGTGGAGTATTTGACCAGCACCTCGGCCCTTAGTCTGACCCGCCAACCGAGCCATCTGATCGTCATCGGGTCTGGCTACATTGCTTTGGAACTCGGCCAATTGTTCCGGCATTGGGGCTCGCAGGTGACGATGATGCAGCGCGGCCCGGAACTGATGCCGAACTACGATGCCGAAGTGCGTGCTACGGTTAGGGCGATGTTGGAGGATGCGGGGATTCTGGGGCTGACCGGTGTCAGGTACGACCGGGTTGAGGCGGCGGGTTCGCAGAAAGTGGTGTACGTGACGGTGAAGGGTGAGCAAAGGGTGGTATCCGGGGATGCGCTGCTGATTGCGGCGGGCCGCGATCCCAACACCGAAGCGTTAAATCTCGAGGCGGCGGGGGTGCAACTGGGCCCCCAGGGCGAGCCCCGGATCGATGCCACCCTGCGCACCACGAACCCGCGGGTATACGCCGCCGGCGACGTGACACTCGGGCCACAGTTCGTCTATGTGGCCGCCTATGAAGGGAAAATGGCCGCGCGCAACGCTTTGGGAATGGAGAATCCTGCCCAACCCGTCGATCTGACGGTGGTGCCGATGGTAACGTTTACCCACCCCGCTATTGCGTCGGTCGGACTTACTGAGGAGGCCGCTCAACGGCGAGGCTTGCGGGTTAAGTCGTCGGTATTGCCGCTGGATGCGGTGACACGGGCACTGGCCAATCGGGAGACCCAAGGCGTGTTCAAGATGGTGGCGGAAGCCGACAGTGGACGCATTCGCGGCGCGCAGATTGTCGCCGAGAATGCGGGCGATGTCATCTATGCGGCCCAATTGGCGGTGAAATTCGGGTTGACCATCCAAGATCTGAGCGAGACGCTGGCCCCGTATTTGACGATGGCGGAAGGATTAAAGCTGACGGCGCTCACATTTGATAAGGACGTGAACAAACTGTCTTGTTGCGCGGGGTAGCCTCACGCACAAGACAAAAAAGAGGCGTGCGGATGACATCTGACCAATCCCCGCCGGCGGTTTGCGAAGTGTGCGGGCGGCCGCCGGTATTCGGGCCGGCGTTGTTCCGGCTGCCCCATGCGTCCGGCGCGGCCTGGCATTGCGAACGCTGTGCGCTTCGCCAGCCGCGACTGGTTCGCCCGGCGATCAAAACCGCCGCGGTGGTCGGGACTTTGCTGGCGTTGATCAATCATGGCAGTGTGTATTGGACTGGGCCGGTGACGGGGGAACTGCTGGCGAAAACGGCGCTGACTTATTGTGTGCCGTTTGGCGTCGCGATGTGGGGGGCGCTGATGGCAAACCGGCGACGCATTGCCCGGGAGCCCATGACGATAACGTTTTTTGCATCCGGTGAACCCATTTCTGACAAAAATCCGTCCGGCCGCCCTCCAGACCCTGCGTCTTGACCGACGTCAGGAGTGTTTCACCAGGCGGGTGGCCATGGGCGGGATCCGACAACGGCGCCCCACGACGGAGGGTAGAGGGGTGTGCGGGTCTTCGGCTATGAGACGGCAACGCGACCCGTGGTCCATAAAATGTTCCGGGGCACCGTGCCTGTTTCAAGACAAGGGGGCTAGCGATTGAGCTCTTGGGATACGATGCGATCGGCCTGGGAAGCTTGGGAACGACACCAACCGGCGGACGAGCGAGCGCTCACCCGGGTGGCCTTTGGCCATCTGAAATTGGGTCATGCGCCGTGCGTCGCCGAGTGCGCTCAGGCATTAGGCGAACCGGAAACGGTCGTAGCCCAGCGGCTGGCGCGGATGGTGGACAAAGGCACGGCCACCGCTGCCGATGGTCGCATGACCGGAACCGGCGGACTGTCGGTGGCACCGACGGCGCATCGGATGACACTCGGCGGGGTGCCGGTGTTTGCATGGTGCGCCTTGGACACGCTAGGCATTCCGGCCGCGTCCCATAGTGATGCCGTGGTAACCGCTTCGCTCTTTCCCACCGGAGAGCCGATTACCCTGACCTTTCGGTGGGGACGCCTGGCTTCGTGTCCCCCGGGGGTTGCGCTCCAAATCGTTTCTCCCGATGCAGCGCGAGAGGCCATGTGCGGGGGAACATGACTTAAGGTGACCTTTGTCCTCTCAGGTGAGGGGGTGGCACCGGCCGGAGCGTTGTGGGTTCCGGTATCGTCGAGCTTGGTGGTGTGGGCGGGGTCGCTCTGGCGCAGTTGGCTGGATGGGACGGTATAACCGTCAGGCCGTATTGCTACCACGCTCACCCCGGCCCCGGGATCTGGTGAGTAACGTGTCTAATGGTGGATAATATAGGCCATGTAGCACACACTGACCAGTCACGAGGTTGCCCACCTGCTCGAGGTGAACATTAAGACGATCCAACGTTGGGATCGCGAGGGCCGACTCAAGCCTGCCGGTCGGACGATCACAGGCCGTCGCTATTATACCGAAGATCAGATTCTGGCCTTCCGGCACCAACGGCCCAGGCCGCCCCATGCTCGGAAGATCGTGGCCTATTGCCGCGTCAGCAGCCAAAGCCAGCGGCCCGATTTGAAGAACCAACGGCTCGCACTGGAACAGTGTTGTACTGCACGCGGGCTCGCCAATGTGGAGTTTATGGAGGAAGTCGGTAGCGGCATGAACTTCCGCCGCAAGCGGTTTTTGACCTTGATGGATGCCGTGGATGCGGGAGAAATTGGCACCGTGATACTGGCGCATAAAGATCGGTTAACCCGGTTTGGTTATGAGTGGTTCGAGCGATTCTGCCAGCAACACGGGTGCGAGATGTTAGTCCTCAACCAAGAGCACTTGTCGCCCGAGCAAGAGTTGGTCCAAGACGTACTCACTATTACGCATGTCTTTTCAGCCCGGTGGGACGGGTTGCGGAACTATCGCAAAAGCTTAAAGGAGGCCATCCATGCCGACCTTAGCGCACAAGATCCGGCTTGATCCGACGCCGGATCAGATCCGGTTCTTTAAGCAAGCCGCCGGGACCGCCCGATTCGTGTGGAATTGGGCACTGGCTGAATGGAACCGGCAATATGACGCCGGGCAGAAACCCTAAGCCCGGGCGTTGAAGAAGCAATTTAACGCCATCAAATATCAGCAGTTTCCGTGGCTGCGTGACGTGCCTCGGGATGCCCAGGCGCAACCGTTTGCCGATTTGGCGGATGCCTGGCAGCGCTTCTTGACGGGGCAAAATGATCGCTGCGCCCGGTGTTTAAGAAAAAGAGGAAAACCCCCGACAGTTTCTGCGTGGCGAACGATAAGTTTCAGATCGTCGGACGCCGCGGGAAACTGCCGAAAATCGGTTGGGTGCGCTTGCGGGAATCACTACGATTCTCCGGCCAAATCTTAGGTGCCCGCGTGATCCGTGAAGCCGATCAATGGTTTTTCGCGGTGCCAGTGTCCGTGCCCGATTCCATCTATTACCGGACCCGCACGGGGAACGGTCTCGAAGGCGTGGATGTCGGCATCAAGACGTTTGCCACCCTGTCCACGGGGGAAAAGATCGTGGGGCCGAAAGCCCACCGCCGCGCTTTGCACCGCTGGAAAATACGTCAACGCGCCATCACCCGGAAAATGCAAGCCGCCAAAGTTCAGATTGGCCTGGCTCCGCAGGATCTGCTCCCTCAAGGAATTCGGTTGCCGCGCAGCCGGAATTGGGATAATGCCCAAAACCATGTGGCCCGGACCCATCTTCGCATTGCCCATCTTCGCCAAGACTTCTTGCCCAAAACGTCCACCCGGCTCTGTCGCGAAAACCAAGCGGTGGGGATCGAGACGTTATCGGTCAAAGGGATGATGGCGAATCATCGGTTGGCACGGAGCATTG
>JAJZZA010000019.1 GCA_021797825.1 Bacillota bacterium
CCGAGTCCCGCGCCAATCCCCGCGGACAACCGGGGAGGAGCGCCGGCGGCTGGCCACGATGCCGATCTTTTGGCGAACACATCCCGGGATGGAATGCTAAGCCTCGGGGCCGTCACCCGCCGCCGGGGGGTCGCCGCATGATCATCCAACCGGCCGAGCGGATCACCGGGCTGCCCGAGCAAATGTTCGCGCGGTTGGTCCAGCAAGTCGAAGCCCGCCGACATCAAGGCTTGGACGTGATCAACCTCGGCCAGGGCAACCCGGACCAACCCACTCCGGATCGCATCGTGCGCGCCCTGCAGGCGGCTGCGGAAAACCCGCGGTATCACCGCTATATCCCTTTTAGCGGCCTGGCCGAACTCAAACAGGCGGTGGCCGCCTGGTATCAAGCCCGGCACGGGGTGACGCTGGATCCCGACCGCGAGGTCGCCATTCTTATCGGAAGCAAAATCGGCCTGCAAGAATTGGCGTTGTGTTTGCTAAATCCCGGCGACGTGGCTCTAGTGCCCGATCCGGGCTATCCCGACTATTGGTCGGGCATCCGCTTGGCCCAGGGCACCATGCTCCCGTTGCGGCTTAAGGCAGACATGAATTTTCTGCCCGATCTGGACGAGTGGCATCCCCAGGCGCGGCTCGCGTTTGTCAATTATCCCAACAACCCCACCGGCCGTCTGGCGCCGCCCGGCTTTTATGATGACGCCATTCGCCAAGCGGCGCGCTTCGGCACCGTGATTGCCCACGACCTCGCCTACGGCGACATCGTCTATGATGGTCTCGAGTCGGTCAGTCTGCTCTCCCGTCCCGGCGGCAAAGACGTCGGGGTCGAGTTCACCACCCTGTCCAAATCCTATAACATGGCGGGGTGGCGTCTAGGGTTTGCCGCCGGCCATCACACCATCATCCGCCTGATCGAACTGCTTCAGGACCATTTGCATTGCAGCCAGTTCGGCGCGGTACAAGCCGCCGGCATCGCCGCGCTGTCCGGACCGGAGGCCGAGGTGGTCCGACTGCGGGAACTCTTTCAAGCGCGACGCGACCGTTTCCTGGCCACCGCCGCCGCGCACGGATGGGATGGGGTTCCTGCCTCGCAGGGATCCATCTTCATGTGGTGCCCGGTGCCGGGCCCGGCTTCGGCCCTGGCCTGGGCGGAGCGGCTATTGGAAGAAGAAAATGTCATGGTGGCCCCCGGATCCGGATTCGGCCCAGGCGGGGAAGGCTACATCCGGATTTCCCTCACCGAATCGGCCGAACGGCTCGAGAGCGCAGCCATCAAAATCGCCCGCGCCCTGGCGCGCCACGCTGCCGGCCAGCGGACACCAGGGACGGTCGGACCCTAACCGCCACAAACCACCGCAAGGAGGTTCTCATGGAGCCCACCGAACGTTTTACGGTAAGTTTTTTGGAACCGGGCCTGCACATCTACCACGTCACGCTGGAGGTGGGCAATCTTCCCGCCGGCCGGCATGCGCTAAGTCTTCCGGTCTGGACCCCGGGTTCGTATGAAGTGCGGGACTTTGCCCGCCACCTCTTCAATCTGGCCGTCAGTGCCGACGACACCGTGCTGGAAGTCTACCATGCCGCCAAGAACCGGTGGCTCTTCGAGACCGTCCGCCCGGGTGCCGTGCGCATCACCTACCAGGTGTACGCGTTTGATCCGGGGGTTTCTTTGAGCCATCTCGATCAGAGCCACGCGTTTTGGAACGGGGCCCAGCTCTTCTTGCTGGTCGATGAATACAAGCAATTGCCCATCGAGCTCGAAATCCAGGCGCCGCCGGGTTGGATCCCCGCCACCGGATTAGATCGCTCCCCCGACCATCCCGGTCTCTTCCGGGCGGAAAACTACGACGGACTCATCGACTCGCCCGTCGAAGTCGGCACTCACCGCACCCTGTCCTTCGCGGTGGATGGCAAGCCCCACAGCGTGGTGCTATGGGGTCAAGGCAACGAGGACACGGAGCGGTTGGCCGCCGATATCGAGCAGATTGTGCGCACCCAAGGGGAAATGTTCGGGGGGTTGCCGTATGCTCACTACACGTTTATCCTGCATTTGGGCGACCGCGGGACCGGCGGACTGGAGCATCTCAATTCCACGGTCTGCGGCATCCAGCGGTTTCAGTTCCGCCCCGAGAAGAACTACCGCAAGGTCTTAAGCCTGATCGCGCATGAATTTTTCCATTTGTGGAACGTCAAACGCATCCATCCCGACATGCTGGGCCCCTTCGATTACAATCAGGAGACTTACGTCCGCTTGCTTTGGGCCCTGGAGGGGTTTACCGACTACTATGCGTATTTAACCCTTAGGCGGGCGGGTCTCTATACCGTCAACCATTACCTGTCCGGTTTAGCGACGCGCATCAAGCAATACGAAGCCCAGCCGGGACGCTTCGTGCAGAGTCTGAGCGAAGCCAGCTTCGACACCTGGATTAAGTACTATAAGCGCCACGCCGACTCCCCCAACCGCACCATCTCCTATTACCTCAAAGGCGATCTGGTTGGCACCTGCCTCGATCTCGAAATTCGCCAGCGGACCGCAAACCGTCAATCCCTGGACAGTGTCCTCAAACGGCTCTACCAGCGCTACGGTCAAGACGGCCTCGGATTTCCGGAGTCGGTCTATCAAGAGACGGTGGAGGAAGTCGGCGAATCGTCATTCGAAGAGTTTTTCCGACAATATATCCACGGCGTCGCCCCGGTGCCCTTTGAGCACTATTTGGCTTACGCGGGACTGGCCCTGGAACGCCGCTACAAACAGCCGGCCAGCGACCGCGGTCCTGAGGACTCCGAAGATGTCGGGGAGGATGAACGGGACAAACCGGTCGCGGCCGGCGAAACCTTGCCCTGGCTCGGCATCGAAACCACTCCGCACCGGCACCGGGCGACAGTGTCCGTCAGTTACACGCACGGACCTGCCCGCGCGCTCTTAAATCCCGGAGACGAAATCGTCGCGCTGAACGGCTACCAAATCGCGGGCCCCTCCGATCTGGCCAAGCGGCTGCGATTAAACCATCGCAGCGGAGAACCGGTCGAAGTCGCCTTTTTCCGGCGAGGCCGCTTGGAGACAGCGTCCATCGTGCTGGCCGACGCGCCGTTTAACCACCTCACCATTAAACCGTTGCCGACCGCTTCGTCCTTACAACGGACCATCTACCAGGACTGGCTAAATGCGGAGTGGCCGGAACCGGTCAGTCAATAACGGGGGAGGAGCAAGCGCCACGCGCGTGTTGTGGATTTCCAAGGCCGCGGTGACGGCATCCTACCGCGCCAAAATCCTGTATGCCAATCGCTTGGCGCCCAACTGGACGATTGGCGTCGTCACCGGCTTGGGCTGGGGCCCGGTCACCTTCGAGCCCCGGCCCGAGGATGGCGAGTATCCGCTTTACCAACTGCCGCAAGGACTCTCCGGCCGCAACCATTTTCATTGGTACCGCGGTCTGGCCGCCGTGGTCCGCGCCTTTAGCCCCGACATCCTGCATATCGACGAGGAGCATTACAGCGCGGTCACCGCCCAGTCCATTCGCATCGCCCGCCAACAGCAGATCCCGCATATCATCTTTCAGACCTGGCAAAATATTTACAAGCGGTATCCCTGGCCATTTTCCGCTATTGAACAGATGGTCTTCGCTTCGGCCGAGGCGGCTTTGGCGGGCACCGAGGAAATCCGGGACGTCCTGCGTCAAAAAGGCTTCACCCGCCCCATCGCCATCATTCCGCTGGGTACCGACACCGAATCCTTTCGGCCGTTTCCCCCGGAGGTGCGGCAGGCGGCCCGGCGTGAGTTCGGCACGGAGGGAACCTTCGCGGTGGGCTACATCGGTCGTCTGGTGGAAGCCAAGGGCCTCCCCGATCTGTTCGACGGCCTACTGCCCTGGCTCGCCGACGAAGCGCGGAACCGTCTGGTTATCGCCGGGGATGGCCCCTGGCGGGAGAAAGGCCGCCAGCGCGCCGCAGAGCGCGGTCTGGCCAAACAAGTCCGATGGCTGCCGTGGCTGCCATCGGACGCTGTGCCTCGCCTCATGAACGCGTTGGACCTGCTGGTGGTGCCGTCGCGGACGACGCCCGGCTGGAAAGAACAGTTCGGGCGCGTGCTGACCGAAGCCATGGCCACTGGCCTTCCCGTCATCGGCTCCAGCAGCGGCGAGATTCCCCGCGTCCTCGATACGGCCGGTTTAATCTTCCCCGAGGGCGACGCCAACGCCCTGCGCGCCGGGGTGGCCAGCCTGGCCGCAGATCCGGTCCGCCGCGAGGAGTTGGTCCGCCGCGGACTGGAACGGGTCCACGCGCGCTACACGCAAGCCGCGGTCGCCCGCCAACTGCTGGCGTTCTATCAAACCCTCGGCCCTACTCCAAGTCCGCAATCAGACGGGTAAGATCGGGACTGCCCCACCCCGTCACCGCGTCCCAACCCGGTCCGCAGGAATACCCGGCCACCCCCGCGTAGGAATTGTTGCCGATCACGATGTCATGAAACACCGGCGTCGCTCCCAGCGCGTAGAGACGCGGGTTGAAAAGCCCGATCGGCCCTTTCTGGGCGGCCGCCCGCGCCTGATTGAGGCAGGCCCCCGCCGCCGCCCAAATGGGGGAGGCCACGGAGGTTCCGCCCACCACCGCCGCGGAACCTTGAAAGACCACCGCGTACCCGGTATCGGGGTCGGCATTGGCCGCCACGTCGGGCACTCCCCTCCCGGCGTGAAAGCCTGGCTTGACGGGCAAAGCGATTCCGATCTGAAAAGCGGGCACGGGAAACACCTGGCTAATGCCGCCGCCCGAAGCGCCATTGTTATTGGTGTCCGTCCATCCGGTCTCGCGCGCAATCGAGCCGTTCGGATTCAACAGCAAACGGGTTCCCCCTACCGCCACCGCGTGCGGGCAATTGGCGGGGGCGTCGGCATGCGCAATCAACCGGCCCGCGCCGTGCAGTCCATAGGCGCCCTGATCGCCGGAGGCGACAAAGGTGGTGATGCCAATGATGGCGCCATGAGCCATGACGCTGTTCCAGGCCTCCATCACCCGTGGCGGAAAGCGGCTCTCGCCATCGCCGTAACTGATGGACAGCACCGTTGGCCGATGGACAGTGTCGTGAATCGCCGTGTGCAGCGCCTTTAACACAGACAGGCCGAACGAGACGTCAGTGCCGCCCGCGGAGGCCTCATAAACCACCAGGTGCGCGCCGGGTGCCATCGCGCCGGCCCATTCGACATCCAAGGTGGCCTCCAAATCCCAGGCATTGGCTCCGCCGTCGTTGGCCGTGCCATCCACCGACACGAAGCTCAAAGTGGGCGTCGGCAGGTGATACGCCGACCAGAAAGCCATCACATCGTACGTGCTGTAGCCGTTGGAAAACTCGAGCAAGCCGATCGTCATCCCCGATCCGTCGTAAGTGGAGGGAAAGGCGTAGGCGCGCTTGATGTCGGCGGGGAAAAACCCCTGCCCTTGATTGGCCAACTGCTCGGTGTCGCGGGGAAATCGCACGGATGGGATAAGCCGGGCCACGTTATCCAATCCCGCGATGCCCGCCACCCAGGGCTCCATCCAATCGGGAACCTGCGGTTCGCGGGTTGGTTGGTAATAGGTCGTGGTATCTTTCACCTCGACCCGAAACGCGAGATCGAACGTCTTCGCGACCGCGGCCATCGTCCCCGCCAGCCAAAACACCAGGCCGTCCGGCCGTACCGTCAAGCCGCTGCCGGATAGCCACTCGGTCATCTGCGTCGCCAGTTCGGGCGGCACTCCATGTCGAGTGAGAAATTCCGCGCGGTCCAGCGGCCCGTCTTGAGACAAAACCGTCTGCTCCGCGTCGGCCAGGTTTACCGGATGCAACACCAGTGCGAGTTCCAGGGGACGGTCCGAATCCGCCGCCGGCACCCCCGGGACCCCATCCTGCGGCAGCATGTGACCGGTAAGACGCCCCATGTTTGCACCTCCCTCAGATTATCCGATGGCTAGCATATGGCTATCTTGACCATATCGTGACAGAGTTTAAGGAATCCCCCACGGGGTGAGACGGTGCCGGGTTTGCGTCTGGCAGCGCGGGCAGAGCACGCTTAACTGAATTTCTCCCCGGGAATCGGGCGGCAACGCGTTGGACAGAGCTTCGGCCACCTCTCCCGGCGGAACGGGGCGTTGACAGGTTTCGCAAGTGCGCAGCCGCTCATCCCAGCGGTCATCCTCCTCGACCACGGCGTCCGCGAGGTCACCGCGCTCTACCAGCACCGGCGAGCGGACCGGGCCAGCCGCCAGCACCCGGGTGATGGCGGCGGCACCCACCCGTTCCATAATCGCCAGTTCGCTGGAAAACGGATCCTGCCGGGTTAAGCGCAGCCACAGGGAACGCGGCACCAAAACCGACACCAAGCCGGTGCCATCGCCGTGCGGCAGCGAGAACACCGCCCACGGTCCTTCGGGTGCATCTCCCAACATATGGAGCAGATCGATGTGCGCCACGTCAACCCCCCTGCTCGATTAAATCTCGGTTAACAGCAAAGTCTTCCCCTGAATTCTACCAGACATTGCCGGATCAAGCGCGGTTCCATTGGGCGTCGCCGATTAGCCGCGTCGTGCAAAGGATGGGCGCCAGACGCCGGGCGGGGCCCCGCCCGGCGTCAGCACCCGTCCAACCGCAGGGTTTAACGGGACAGGATGCCCCGCCGAGATTTCTGCGGGCACGCACGGGGATGCCGAGGCGGTCGCGGAGCGGCGGCAAAACCCCATGGGGGCATTGCCCTTCATGACGGGGCAGCCGCTTGACTTGCCGGAATGCCTGCGAAGGTATGGCTGGGGATGGGGCCCGCCACCAACCGGAGCCGCGCTGAAAAATGGCGATAACCTGCAGGCACAGCCGTCCCGGGGATTTCACGGCGCGGGCGAGAGTGGCCGACACTGGCGATTCGGTGCAAGGGCGCGGACTGCGCGTAGCCGTGGGGCTTAGTGGGCTCCCCGCTGCATAAAGACCGCGGGAATGGTCTTGGCAATAATCTTCACATCCAACAAGAGCGACCAAGAGTCGATATATTCCATATCGAGCTTCATCCACTCCTGGAAATCGACCTGGTTTCGGCCCGAGATCTGCCAAAGGCAGGTGATGCCGGGACGCACCGACAGCCGTTTGCGGTAATTCTCCCCATACTGCTCAACCTCGGAAGGAAGCGCCGGGCGGGGACCGACCACGCTCATTTGTCCCACCAGCACGTTGAACAGTTGGGGCAACTCATCCAAGCTGGTCTTGCGCAAAAATTTTCCAACCCGGGTGACCCGCGGATCGTCGGGAATCTTGAAAACCGGACCCGACATCACATTTAAGTGACTCAAGTCGGTCTTGCGCGCTTCGGCGTCGCGAACCATGCTGCGAAACTTAAGGCACGGAAACTCGCGGCCGTTTAATCCGACGCGGCGCTGAACGAAAAATATGGGGTTTTTCGGCTCCGCGATCTTTAAGGCCAGCGCCACCGCCAGCATAACGGGGGCGGTGAGCGCAATCCCGGCCGCCGCCAGCGCGATATCCAGTGCGCGCTTGACCAGTGAGCGCGAGGTCTGGTGAGCGTACGACGAGTCCACCACCAGCACCGAATTGCCGTAGAAATCGTAAAGACGCGACCGGTGCGCCAAGGCGCCGACTTCATCAAGCACCAGACGCACCTCTTTGCCTTGCTGGCGGGCTAGGCGAATGGCCGGCATCATGACGTCGTCCGCCACCGGCAGGGCAATCACCACGGTGTCGACCACGGTGCTTTGGATAAGGGAGCGAAGCCGCTCCAGGGCGGCGCGGCCCGCGTTGGGATCGGCCAGCGGAATTTGCACCGCGTCCACCATCAGCATGCCCGCTTCCGGCACCGCCGCAACGGTGTCGGAAAAAATTTTCACCCGTTGGGGATAGCCAATCGCCACCAGTCGGCGCACATCGCGACCACTGAGCCGGAAGTGGCCCAGGGATATTTTGATCACGGCATGCACAACCACCTGAAATGTCCAAGCCAAGGTCGGTAGCAGCACGAAAATCAGCCGCGAAAACCAGGTCGCCTTCACCGCAAAAATGACGACCGCCAACGCGATGCTGGCCTCCGCGCTGGATATCAGCAACATGGCCATTTCCGCCGGCATCTGATTCCACCGGCGGGAATAGCCCCGGAAGTTGAGTTTTAGGGCCAACCACGAGACACCCAGCACAACCACCGAAAACGAAAAGTAATAGGAGACCAGTTGCATCGTGGCGACATCGGGGTTGATCCAGGTCAGATAGATGTGAACCGCCACCAGATACGCGATATACGCCGCCCCGGTGTCAACAAACACCGCTAACTCGTCCCACCGGTTGGTCCAGCCTTTGAGCATCCACCCACCTCCGATCAACCCGCTCGCCTATCCATTATACATGGCTGGCACCATTCTGGATCCGGGGATTTTGACCCCGCCATGTAAGATTGTCGGCTCATTCACCGGTTTTTGTCAGCATGACTGCCGTTTTGCGGGAGTTCGAGCCTCTGGCCCCACATCCCGGGGCAACCTCTCCAGATGCTCGACTCTGTCTGGCAAGCGCAAGGCTGGTCGCAGGTTTGCCGCCGGGGCGGCATTGCGGCCCGCCCGTCCGCGAACTATACTCGAACGAAGCGCCCGCCCTTTTACCCTGTCTGGACAAGGCTTGGCGGCGGCGCGGCCTTTGTTGCCGTGAAGAAAGCGGGTCCCCGGGAATGGGGCGCGGGCACCGGCTGCAAACAGCCAGACGGGCCGGCTTACCGAAAAACCGGCGAGAAGGAAAAACCAAATGATCCGGCTGGCCCGCGCTCCCGCCGGCGGACCAGCTGGCAATGCGCCATGCGAAAGGAGTTCCCGCCATGCCTTACGCGCCAGTCAACGGCATCACCCTATATTACGAGGAAGCGGGCCAAGGCGAGCCCTGGCTCTTGTTGCACGGGGCCACCGGATCAATCGATCAGCCCAGCAGCGGATGGGCGGCGTCCATGCCCGCGTTTGCCCGAGAGTACCGCGCCATCGCCATCGAGCATCGCGGCCATGGACGCTCCACCCAGATTGGCTCGGACCTATCGTATGACCTGATCGCGGAGGATTTGGCCGCGTTTATCGACCTCATGAACCTAGGCCCGGTCCATATCGCCGGGGTTAGCGACGGGGCCATTGTCGCCCTGCACTTGGGAATGTATCAGCCTCATCGCGTCAAGACGCTGGTCTGCGTCGGCGCCAACTTCTATAACGACGACATGGTCCGCGAAGCCAACCGCTTCGCCGACGTCCAAAAACTGGAGCAGGAGCATCCCGAGTGGATCGCCCGGCTCTCCCGGCTCCACGACCGCAACAAAGCCCCCGGCTGGTGGCGCCGGCTTTACCAGCAAGTCGCCGCCAATCTTGCCGTGAACCCGTGCTACGGCGTCGAGGACTTGCATCGCATCAAGGCTCCCACCTTGCTGGTGGCCGGGGAAAATGACTTATGGGGCAACCTTGCGCAAATGGTGGCGATGCGGCGCCATATCGAGCGGGCGGAGATGCTGATCGTTAACAATGGGGGGCATGTGGTGCAGTTTACCCATCAAGCGCTGGTTGAACCGGTGGTGCTGGACTTTCTCCGCCGCCACCGTGACCCGGCCGCCACCGCCATCTGACGGCAGACCGGTTCGGCCTGGTCTGCAGACGGCGCTGGCGGCACGGATCAGTCCGCGGCGGGATGGCTCCGGAAGTAGGCATAGGTTTCCAAAATCCCTGCGGTCAGGGGAATCGCGGGGTGAAAGCCCCAGGCGGCGGCCCGGTCCACCGCCATCACGCTGTCGTGGATATCCCCGGGCCGCGTCGGCGCCGACTCCGCCAGCGCGGCGGGCAAGCCCTCCTGCTCGGCGAACATCTGCCAAAGGCCGCGGATGCTGGTCGCCTGCCCGGTGCCGACGTTAAACGTTCCCCCCGCGTGTTCCCCCAGCCGGTGCAAAAAGGCCCGCGCCACATCGCGCACCATGATAAAATCGCGGGTTTGGCTGCCATCGCCGTGAATCACCGGCGGTTTGCCCTGAGCCACCCGCGAACAAAACACCGCCACCACCCCGCCTTCCCCTTCCGACCGCTGGCGGGGACCGTAGACATTGGCCAGCCTTAACACCACCGCGGTCAAGCCGCGGGTCTCCGCAAAGTGCCGGAGATAGGCTTCCGCAGCCCACTTGGCCAAACCGTAAAACGACTGCGGACCGAGCGCCGCATCTTCTTTCAGCGGCAGCGCGGGCGTGTCGCCGTAGACCGCCGCCGACGAGGCCAGGCGAAACTCGCGGGCTCCCAGCGCCGCCGCCGCCGCCAGCATTTTCACGGTTCCGGCCAGATTGACCTCAAAATCGTAGACCGGGTCGGCCTCGCCCGCCGGCACCGACACCTGCGCGGCCAAATGCATCACCGCCTCCACCCGCCCCACCGCCGACATCCACCCGGCGGGATCGCGCACATCCCCCTCCACCAGGGTGGCCCCTTTAGCGACCTGGCTTCTAAGGCCCGCGCTAAAGTTGTCCAGCACAACCACCGAATGTCCCGCCAAAAGCAATGCCTCCGCCACATGCGACCCGATAAACCCCGCACCGCCGGTCACCAGCACCCGCACCGCTATCCCTCCCGTCCGCCGCCAGCCAGGCGCCGGTAAAGTGTGACATACTGTTCCGCGACTTTTTCCCAGCTGAAATCTTGAGCCCGGATTTTCCCCCGTGCCGCCATCTTTTGGGCCAAGGCGGGCGTTTCCAGCACGCGCAAGATAGCCTCCACCCACGCCTCCCCCGACTCGGCATCGACCAATATGGCCGATTCGCGCAGCACTTCCGCCACCGCCGGGGTATTGCCGGCCACAACCGGCACCCCGGCCGCCAAAGCCTGGGCGGGCGGCAGGCCGAATCCCTCGTAACGGGAGGGAAACACAAACACGTCTGCCGCGTGATAGAGCGCCACCACTTCCCGGCGGGAGAGAAACGGGGTCAGGATGGCGCGGTCGCCGATGCCGGCGCTGGCCGCCGCCCGCAGCACCTCCGCTCGCCCCGCCGCTCCCACCAGCACCAATTCCCCGTCCTTAACCCGGTCGAAAACCCGGCGCGCCGCCTCAATCAAGGTGGGGACGTTCTTTCTGGCGTCGTATCCGCCCACATACAACAGACGCGGGTGCCGACGCAACCCATTGCGCCGATGCGCCGCCTCCATTAATGCCACATCGACCGGGAGGAAAAAATCCAGGTGCACCCCGTTGGGAATAACCGTGACTTTGGACGCCAGACCCGGAAAAAAGTCGGCGATATCGCCGCGTGTCGCCTCCGAAATGGCCACCAGCGCGGTTGCGTAAGGCAATGTGCGTTTGATTTGGGAAAAATACGCCCGCTCCCGCCAACGGTGCCGATAGGACGGCAACCGCCAGGGGATGAGATCGTGAACCGTCACCACGCTGGGGACCGGCAGGCGGCTGGCGGGATGGCTCAGATGGGGAATATGGAGAAGCTCCACCGCGGGTGGCACGCGTTTGACCCCCACCGTTTCCCACCACCACTTCCGCCACAGGGAGGGATCCGGGCGCGCCGGCAAGCCCAATCCCGGTTGGTCGGGCAGCAGCGGGCCGTGCCGGCCCATGCCGACCACGGACACCCCTTGGCGATTAAGTCCCCACACCAGACCTTCAATGTACTCTTCGGTTCCGGTGCGGAGTTCCGCCAGCCCGGACACGTCCATGGCAATTTTCATCCCGTCAGAATGAGGCCCCTTCTTGGGATTTTGACTCATCATACCGTATCGACCGGTTTCCGGCGAGATGTCTCTGCCAGATTCCGCCAGCGAGTGCGAAAAACGTCCGGTCGAAACCGCTCGGCGTTGCGCCGCAGAACCGCCGGATCCCAGGCTACGCGTTCGGTCCGTTCGATGGCGTCAATCAGCCCTTCGGGGGTTTGCTCGTCGAACAGCACGCCCGTCTCGTTGGGAATCACCGAATCCAGCACCCCGCCCCGGCCAAACGCCACCACCGGCAGTCCGCTGGCCTGTGCTTCCACCGGCGCAATGCCGAAGTCCTCTTCCCCCGGGAAGAGGAGCGCCCGCGCGCCGCACAGCAGCTCCCTGGCGGTACCGTCATCGACCCGCCCCAGAAACTCCACGGTCGGACCGGCCGCCGCCCGCAAGCGATCTTTTTCCGGACCGTCCCCGGCTACCAGCAGGCGGGCTTTAAGCCGATTGGCCGCCGCCACCGCCAGATCGATGCGCTTATAAGCCACCAAGCGGGACAGCACCAAGTAATACCGCCCAGGCTGCTCGGCCAAAACAAACCGATCGACGTCGACGGGAGGATGGATGACCACGCTTTCCCGTCGATAGTGTTTTTGGATGCGGCGCTGCACGGTGCTGGAATTGGCCACAAAGTCATCCACCCGGTCGGCGCCGAGGCGGTCCCACATCCGCAGGTAATGAAACACCGGTCCCATGACCACCCGCTCCAGGCGGTTGGCTTCCCGATTGCGGTACTGATGGTACATATCCCAGGCATAGCGCATCGGCGTGTGCACATAGGCGATGTGCCGGGTCTCGGCCCGCGTAATCACCCCCTTGGCGACGGCGGCCGACGAAGAGATCACCAAGTCATAGGCCGAAAGATCAAATTGTTCGAAGCCATAGGCCAAAAGCGGCAGATAACGGTTGTACCACCGGGTCGCCCGCGGCAGGTGCTGAACAAACGTGGGGATAATGGTCCGCGTACGCAAAAAGGGAGACAGCCGGGCGTAATCGACAACGCCGGTATAAATGGGGGCTTCGGGATAGAGTCGCGCCAGCTCCTCCAGCACGCGCTCGGCCCCCCCCATGGTCACCAGCCAATCATGCACCAGCGCGACGCGTGTCAATGTCCCCGCCGCCGGTTCGCCACCCGATCCGACAACACCCAGAGGATGGCCATGGCCATCAACAGGGGCACGATTACCCCGTGATCAATCATAAAGTCCACCCAGTTGTGCATGATAAACGAGACGACGGTGCCAAACGCACCCAGTCCCAGCGCATACCAAAACCGCGGCCAGGTGCGCGCCCGTCGCCGCATGGCTCCGATCGCCGTGCTAAGCCAGGTCCATTGCAGCCAGAGCGCCGCCACAATCCCGCCCACGCCCAAATCCGCCCCCCACTCGAAATACAGATTGTGCGCCATCGGGGGTACCAGCGCCAGGCCTTTGGGGGGATGGGTGGCGATGTAGCGGTGAAACCCGCCTAAGCCGACACCGAGCCAAGGATGCGAAACCATCGCCGCGATGGCGGATTTCCAGATAATCAGCCGCTGCGCGGTGTTGAAATGCCCGTTGGGATTAAACACCGCGGTCACGCTGGAGCGAAGCCGCGCTCCGGTGGTTTGGTACGAGACCGCGGTGATGGCGTGTCCGGTCAAGTTGACCTTGCCCAGCAAATAGACGACGACAAACATGGCGACCGGCACCGCGATGCCGGCCAGCAGGTAGCGCCAGCCGATTTGTTTCCATCCGCCGAGGCTTAAAGCCAAGACACCCATAAAAAACACCGCCCCGGCGTCCGCCACCCAAGCTCCCCGGGAAAACGAGACCATGACGCCCAGCGCGTCCACCGCTAAGAGAGCCCACAGCAGCCACGAACGCCGGGCCCACTCCGGTCCGGCCCAGACCAAGGCCAGCAGTAGGGGAAAGGTGTCGCCGACAAAGCCCCCAAACGCGTTGGGCTGGCCAAACCAGGCATCGGCCCGGATGTGATAGGTGTCGATAATGTTGGCCGCCGGACCGATTTGAAAAAGAAATTGCCAGGTCCCATAGAGAGCAACGGCGGCGACGGTAACAAACAGGCTCAGCAGGATGAGCCGCCAGGCCCGCTCGTCCCAGCCGGCGTCATGGGCGACGGCGACAATCACCAGGAAAAATTCCACATACTCCAGAATCTTGACCACCGTGGTGACATGGCTAATGGACACTGCCAGCGACAACACCGCGAGCCCGAACAAGAGCACCAAGGGCCCCCGAAACGGCTTCGCCAAAAATCCGGAAATCATGTTGGTGCGCTCCGCGCGGAATTTGCGGATGAGGCCCGCCATCGCCATCAACGCCACCACGTCCGACAGCTCGAAGTGATGGCCGTGAAAGGTCACCCCGATCGGGAACGCCGCCAGCACGATGTACATTGAAAGCACGGCGGGCAGTGACACCAAAGACATCCAAAGGCTGCCAACCGCCACCAGGGCGGCGGCCAACGGTCCCCAAACCAACGCCGCCGCGGCTCCGGCCCCGGTGAGCGCCACCGGCAGCACGCCGGCGCGGGGAGTCGCTCCCCGCACGGGACTGTGAGACCTTGAATTCATGGGAATCACTCCTCCGTTAGTTCGCCAAATAGGGAACGGGTCATTTTGGCCGCGTTGTCCCAAGTATACTCTTTCGCCCGCAGAAACCCTGCCGCAATCTGCTCCTCGCGGCGGGAGCCACCCGTCAAGATCAGGCCGAGTCCGTCCGCGATCGATTCAGGATCTTCCGGATCGACCCAAACCGCCACGCCACGCGAGACCTCCGCCAGCGCCCCCCGCGCCGAGCAGACCACCGGCGCCCCGGCCGCCATGGCCTCCACCACCGGCAATCCAAACCCTTCATAAAGACTGGGGTAGACCACCGCCACACAGTGCCGGTACAACGTAGCCAACCGATCATCCGACACATATTGCAGAAAATGCACGTGATCGGCCACGCCCCGCCGCCCGGGCTCAGCCAAAATCTCCTGGTAGAGCCAGCCCGGCCCTCCGGCAATCAGCAGATCGGGCAGCTCATCTCCCAACCGGTCGCGGAGAACGGCATAAGCCGCAATCAACCGGGAGAAGTTTTTTCGCGGCTCAATGGTCCCTACTGCCAGGAAATAGGGCCGGGGGTGCCCAGAGACGGCGTCGGCCCGGCCGAGCGGGCGCACCCCGTGCGGGATCACGCGAATCTTAGCGGGATCGCCTCCCAGAATCGCCAGCACATCCTCCCGGGTGGCTTGGCTCGGCACGATGATGCGATCCACCCGGGCGGCGGAGCGCCGCATCAATTCACGCTTGACCCGACCCATCGCCGCCGGAAAGAGTTCGGGGTAGCGAAACGCCACCAGATCGTGGATGGTCATCACGGTGCGCGGCATCCGGCGCAGCACGGGGATTTGGTAATCCGGAAAGTGGATGACGTCAAACCGCTCCCGGCGCGCGAGCGAAGGCAGCGCCAACTGTTCAAAAATCAACCGCGCACCGCTTCCCGCAACCGGCCAGCGCACCGTCACCGCCTGCACCCCGGACCAAGTCCAGCCGGGGGCCAGGTAGGCCCGCACCGTGTCGTCCGCGCCAAACCGGGCGGTGTACGCCTCGTACAACCGGCGCATATACTGGCCAATGCCCCGCGCTTGGCCATTATAAAGCAAGCCATCCACCAAGACCCGCAGCGATCTCACCGCCCCTTTGCCGAATTGCTTTCCCGGTGTTGCCGCCGGGCCGCGCGCACGGCCTGAAAAAACACCCGATGGCGCCGGTAAAACTTGCCCGACACCCACGCCGCCTTGAGCACGCGCGAACCGTACAGGCGAAGCAGCCATAGCAGACGATGCCCCGCCGTCAAATCGAAAAACGCCAAGCGGGCATCGTTCATCATTAAATCCTCCGCCACCGCAATTGACTTGTCCCGCGTTCCGCCGGATGGCGCCCCCAGGTGATATAACCACGCGCCCGGCGCGAAACGCAAGCGGTACCCCGCGTGGCGCATCCGCAGCGAGACATCGGTATCCTCGCGAAAGGCGGAATGGGTAAACCGCTCGTCAAACCCGCCAATGGCCAGCAGCGCGGATTTGTGAAACGACATGTTGCACCCGCGCACACTCCAGGCTTCCCCGCCCCATCCGCTGCCAAAGCCCGGTTCGCGCGATCCCAAAAGACCCATCCAGCCGATGGCGCGCGCAACCGTTTTGGGCGGACGGTCCGGTTCCAGCACGCGCCCGGCTACCCCGCCGACGCCCGCTTCCCCCAGCGCCCGCACATGCTGGGACAAGAAATCACGGGCCGGCACGCGGACATCGTCGTCGACAAACAGCACGATCTCGCCCCGGGCTTCCCGAATCCCGCGGTTGCGGGCGGCGGTGAGGCTTGCCACCGGCTGGCGAATCCAACGGATGGCCCCCTCCCGCTGCCACCTCTCAAGTTGGCTGGCCGTCGCCTCCTCGTGCCCGTCCGATTGATCCACCACCAGGATTTCGTATGCGGGGTAATCCCAGTCGAACATGTCCCCCAGCGCATCAATTAACAACTGCTCCCGGTTATAGGTCGCCACCACCACCGAGACCATGGCGTCACCCACTAGATAATGCCCTCCCGCCGATGGCGCCAGCGAAAGCGCACCGCCCGCCAAAAGGCCCCGGGATGATGCGCCGCCGCCCAACCGGCGGACAGCCCGTCTCGCCAGCTGCGCGTCCGCCAGGCGCTCCACAATGCGTCCAGCGTGGCGCGGCCATGGTAAAGCCGCTGATCGCCCGCCGTCAGGCCCAGGCGCGGAAACCACTGCCGCACCACGTACTCCTCGCTTTTCCTCATCGTCTCGCGGGCATGGTGCGAGCCGGCCGGATGATCGCGCCAGGTGACCAACGGTTCCTCGACATAACTGCCGCGGCCGCCGTGCGCCGTCAGCGC
This sequence comes from Bacillota bacterium, assembly GCA_021797825.1. Lineage (GTDB taxonomy): Bacteria > Bacillota > Sulfobacillia > Sulfobacillales > Sulfobacillaceae > JAJZZA01. Next base: position 16,634 of record JAJZZA010000019.1, read on the forward strand.
CAGCCACAAGACCCAGTCGTCCGCTCCCGGCCACGGCAAATCGGCCACCAAATTCAAGTGCGCCCAGGCGGATTGGCGGATCAGGGCCTGGCTGGGCGACACGATTTGGTTGGCCACCTTCAAGTCTTCTAGCAAGAGGCTGGGCCGCCGGGATCCATAAAGCGTCTGTTGGGACCCGCCCGCCAACACCCAAGCATTGGCCACCGCGAAATCCGCTGACCCCCGGATTTCCAGCTCCTGCACCAAACGCCGCAAAAATGCCGGGGCCCATTGGTCATCCTGATCCAAAAAGGCCAGATAGTCTGCGTGCGGAAAACGCCCCGCTCCGGCCAGACGCGTGGCAAAGACGCCGCAATTGCTCTCCTGCCGCAGGTAGTCGGCGCCATATTCCCGGACGATCTGCTCCGACCGGTAAGGTTCCGGGGTGCCGTCCTCGATGGCCAGCACCGAAACCGGGCCCCCGTAATCCTGTTCCCTGACCGAGCGGAGCGCTTCGCCCACCAAGTCCCGTCCATAGTACAGCGGAATGATCACCGCCACGCTCGGTGCGGGGCTCCGGCTCATGGACTCGCCTCGTTTAAAGACCTCATGCCGGTTAAAACCTCTTCCCTTCGGATCCGGCCCCCTCCGGGCAAGCCCGCGGCGCGCCCGGCCGTGCTGGCGACCCCTTCGTGCAGGCGGCTCGGGGCCCTCGCCATCGCTGAGGCGCCGCCGTTCGCATCATAACGAGGGCTTCTCATCGAGTCATCGCAACCATGATAGATGGGCCGGCAGAAAAATTCCACCAAAAAAGCAGGAAATCCGGGGTGTCCCGACTAATTATTGGCTGAATCGACATGAGTTGGCATCTCGCCTCGGGATCTGCGCTGGTTTCAATTCTAGGAGGAGTTTTCATGGCAAATCGCCCATCCCGCCGCCTTCGACCAAGGGCGTTGGCCCTTTTGTCCGCCGCCCTGGCTTACGGGCTTTTCCCGTCGATCGCCGTTGCCCAGTCCACCCCCGTCCTATCCTCGTATCAGGTCAGCCAGTCCTCCGGGACCACCTCGCTCACCCTGTCCGGGAGCGGCTTCGGCACCAGCGACAGCGGGGCAACCGTGACGGTGGATGGAATTAGCGCTCCCATCACCGCCTGGAGCGATACCACTATTACGGTCACGTTGCCCAACAACGCCGGACCCGGCACGCTGCAGGTCGCCACGCCGGTCGGAACCTCCAATGCCATCAGCTTTGCCGGGGTGGAACGCGGCTACTACGTGCTGTCGTCCAACGGCACGGTCAAACCGTTCGGGCAAGTCAAGTTCTACGGGGACTTGTCGACCCTGTCCCCGGCCGTCAGCGCCACCGCGATCGCGCTGGTGCCCACCCCGGATTACGGGGGTTACTGGATTCTGACCCAGTCCGGGCAATCGTATCCCTTCGGCGACGCCACCCCGTTTTCCACCCCCGACCTGCCCTCCGGCGTCACCGCGGTATCCATGGCGGTGGCCCCCAACGGCCAGTCGGGCTATCTGCTGGCCAGCAACGGCACGGTGTACCCGTTAGGATCGGCCACCGTCTATGGCAACGCGCCTGCCGGCGTGGCGGTCAACAGTCTGGCGCTCACCCCGTCCGGGCAGGGCTACTGGATTCTGGCGCAAAACGGCACCGTCTATCCCTTCGGCGACGCCGCCAATTTGGGCAATGCCCAGTTGTCCTCGTCAACGCTGCCCACTTACCCCAACGGCAGTCTCTTGCGGGTCACCAATACCAGTCCGGTCTTTGTGCTGTTAAACGGCACGCTGCATCATATCCCCAACCCGGCCATTCTGGCCGGGCTCGGGTACACCTGGTCGAATGTCCAGGTCGTCCCCACCTTGTCCAATTACCAGGTGGGGGCGCCTTTGGTGGTGCCCTATCCCTCCGGCACCCTGTTAAAGGCCAGCGGGCAAAGCGCCGTCTATGTGATTATGAATGGCGTGCTCCACCATATCTCCTCGGCGGCGGTCTTTTTCGGCATGGGTTATCAGTGGAGCCAAGTCATGACGGTTCCGGGCATTTCCCCGAATTGGCCGGTCGGCCCCGATTTGACCCGCGTGGTTCCCTATCTGCCTTCGGGAACGGTTCTCAAGGCGTCCTCGGCCCCCACCGTCTACATGGTCAACAATGGGCAACTCGACCCCATCGCCTCCGCGTCGGCATTTTTGGCCATGGGTTATCAATGGTCGCAGATTGTGGCCGTCTCCTCCTTGCCGTCGCTGCCCACCGGCCCGGCGGTCACCACGCCCGCCCGCGCCTACCCGACCGGCACGCTGGTCCGGATTGCCAACACCAGCCCGGTCTACCTGGTGCAAAATGGGACGTTGCGCCACGTCACCAGCCCGCAGGCGCTCACCAACCTGGGCTATACCTTTTCGGAAGTCACGGTGGTGACGGAACTGCAGGGGCTGGCGATGGGCAGCGACTTGGAAAGCACCCAAAATCCCTCCCCAGCCCCGCCGCCACCCACCGCCGCCGTCTCCCTGGTCCCCACCGCCGACGGCAAAGGCTATTGGATCCTCACCTCCGCGGGCTCGGTCCAAGCCTTTGGCGACGCCACCGCCTATGGCAGTCCCAGCGCAACCCAGTTAAACGGGGCCCAGGCCGCCGCGCTGGCGGTCACGCCGGACCAGCACGGCTATTTGGTGGAAACCACCGGCCAAGCCGTCTATGCGTTTGGCGATGCGGTCAGCTTCGGCGACCCGTCGGGCACCTCCGGCCTGGTCATCAGTCCGGCCACCGCCGGCAACATTTTATCGATGGGCTATGGCTTCTTCCAAGATTCCAACGCCAATGGCCCCATCACCAACGGCTCGGTGGCCGACCTGCAGCAAAACGGATCGCAGCTGTCGACCGTGATGCCCGCCTGGTTCAATGTCATGCAAAACCCCGACGGGTCATGGAGCCTGACCAACTGGACCACGGGCGTGCCGCTTTTAAACGGGGAGACCAACATCCAATATGTCACCAACCTGGCCCATCAGCAGCACACGCTCATCATGCCGTCGATCGGAGCCTATTACAATCCGGCCAACGGCCCCATTTCCACCACCGCCGACGTCTCTTCGCTGGTCTCGCAGATTGTCAACTGGGTTAATCAGTACAACCTGGACGGCATCACCATCGATTTCGAAAACAATTCCAACTATTTGTCGGCGGCCCAATACCTGACCCCCAGCGGAAGCTGGGCAACGGGCCCTATGACCGAGAGCCAGGCCTCGCAGCAATACACCTATTTCATCTCCCAGCTGGGACCGGCGCTGCACGCCATCGGCAAGAAACTGATGGTGGCGGTCTATCCTTCGCCCTATCCCAACACCATCTACAATTACGCCGCCATTGCGCCGTACGTGGACTACATCAACATCATGACCTACCCGCAGCACAACTCGGCCACCTATCCGGGTCCGACCGCGGGTTATCCCTGGGTTGAAGGCCTCATTCAAGGCGCGCTGGCCACCGGCGTCTCGCCCCAGCAGATCGTCTTGGGCGTGGCGCCCTACGGCCATTCCTGGACGCTGAGCAACAGTTCCGGGCTGACCGGCAACAACTTCATCACCAACCGCGCGGTGCAGCAATTGTTGGCCGCGACTCCGGCCAGCGGCGACGTCACCCCCACCGCCACCTGGGATCCGGTGCAAAAAGAGATATTCTTCACCGCCGGCGCGCCCGCCCAGGCACCCCCCGCGCCCTTGTCGCAAAGCCCGTCGTCGCTTAACGCGGTAAAAAACCTGCAGGGCCTGCTCAATTACATTCTGGCCCGCTATAACATATCGCAGGGGCAAGACCCGCCCCCGGCCCTCTGGATCGACGGCATCTACGGCAGTGCCACCGCCGCCGACGTAACCCAGTTTCAGCAGGATTTCAATGTGCAGGGCGCCACGCCCGGGGTTTACGACAGTGCCACCCAGGCTGCGCTGACCGCGCTCATCAGCCAATGGCAGATTGGCAACACGGTCTATTGGGACGAAACCTCGCGATCCTTTCAAGATCGGCTGGCACTGGCGCTGAAATATAATCTGGCGGGCGTCGCCTCCTGGCGCATGCCGTTTGAAACCTCCGGCTACTGGAACGCGTTAGCTATTGATAGCAGTGTCATTCACTTTTAGCGATGGTGGGCCCGGACCTTTAGGGGCCCGGCCCCGAAGGCCCTTCACCGCAGGTGGTCAAAAAAGGAGACGATTTCATGCAATTACGATGGCTGCGGGCTTCGGCCGGCATGGCCAGCATGGCACTACTATCCGGATGCGGACTGTTTTCCGCTTCACCCTCCCATCCTTCGCCCTCGACCTCGCCGACCGCAACCCAGACGTCTCCGAGCGGCAGCCCTTCCCCTTCGCCGTCGAGTCCCAGCAGTTCCAGTCCCAGCAGCTCCAGTTCCAGCAGTTCCAGTCCCAGTCCCAGCGCGTCCGTCTCGGTCACCAACAGCGTCAGCCCGACAGCCTCGGCCAACCCGCCCGCCCCGCCAGGAGCCGGCAACTATATGGAACTGCACGTGACCGTGGCCGGGGTGACCCGGGAAGGAACCGCCACCGCCTCGGGCAAGTCCTTAAATCTCTACCTGGTGCGCTTTTCCATCGAAAATCCGACTAGCGCCATGATTTCCCTGACCTTAAACGACGTGACGGCGGTGCCAGCCGGTCAATCCTACTCGTACTCGTGGAACGATTACGCCAGCACCGGGCTGTCGAGCGGGACGTCGCTGTTTCCCTATCCCCTGACTCCCAAGACCCCGAGTTCCACCGTGCTCAACATCTTTCCCGCTCAAACCGTCAGCGGGGACATTACCGTGCAAGTCCCCGCGGCCTCCAGTTATCAGGTCAAATGGGGAGACAGCGACTCAGCGACCGTCGTCGCCACGTTTACCAGTTAACAGGGCCAGCACGGCTTCCGCCCGGCGGTCCCAGTGGTGGGGGCCGGCCACCGCCGCCAGTGCGCCGGCGGCAAAGCCGGCCCGCATGGCGGGATCCCCCATGAGGCGCGTCAAACCCGCCGCGATGCCCTCAACCGACGCCGGCACCGCCAGCCCGGCGCCCGCCGACTCGGTCAGGCTGGCCGCCGCGGACGGCCCCGTCACAACCACCGGCAGTCCGTGCGACCAATAGTCCAGCAGTTTAACCGGCAGCGCCAAACGGTTATAGGCGGTATCCGGCCGGGGGATAACCGCCAAACCCGCCCGCCACAGGTAGGGCGCGAGCTCGGGGCCAGCGGCCTCCACCAGCTCGACCCCGTCCGGCACTTTGGACAAAGGCCATTCCGGCCGCCGCATCACCAGCGTCAGACGGGCGCGGGGCTCTGTGGCCCGCACCTGTTGCATCGCCTCCAGCAGCCCGTCGACCCCATCATAAGGCCCCCCTGCCCCCACGTAGAGCACCTGGCAGGGATCCGGCGGAGGTCCGGGCGGGCGCGGATAGGGTCGCCCGCCGGGTGGCAGGAGCGCGGGATGGGGGCTCCTGACCACTGCCGCCAGGCCGGGGGTTGGCACAAACACCTGGGTAGCCAGCCCGTTGTACGCCGCTAACGATACGCCGTACAGCGCGGCCAGCAGCTTCTCCTTGGCGGTTCGGGCCGGGTAGAGATCGGGAAACCGCTGGTAGGCGTCCCGCACATAGACTGCCAAGGGGATGCGGCGCTGGCGGACACGGGCTAAGAACCACAAGTCGGTCGGCGTCGCCGTGGAACTGGCGCTTTCCACATAGACCAGATCGACGCGCGGCAGGATGCCGGCCGCCACCCCGCGCAGTCGCCGCGCACGGTCGCGGCGCGAACCCGCCACCAAGGTCACGGTGGCGTAGTGCGCCAGCGCCGAAGCCATCTCATAGATGCGAACTTTGGGCGCCCGATCGAGCCGCTCAAGCGGGTAATGGCCGATAACCAGAACCTGCGGGCGGCTCATGGGAGGGTCCCGCCGGTGGGCCAACGGCCGACAAATCGCAGCCATTCCCGGGGGGAAAACCGCATCATGTCCAACCAGGTCACGTCGGGGTGCACCCGCCGGAAGCCCACCGCCAGCACCGCGGTGGTCACGGCATAGCTAAAAGACTGGGCCGCGGCCAAACCGCCGATGCCGCAGGCGGCCAACCCCATCCATCCCGTCAATACCAGGCTGGCCGCCCCGGTCAGGGAGGCGGCCGTGCCCCACTCCGGGCGATTGCGGCCGGCCAAATCGGAGGCCAGGATTTTGGCCCAGGCGAACAGCGCCGTACCGGGCAGCAACTCCCACAACGGGCCCAGCGCGGGACGAAAGCCCCGGCCCCATATCACCGGCAGCAGTCCCCAGGCCAACGCCCCCCCCGTCAGCGCCAGGGCCATTGACAGCCAGCCCAGCGTGCGCGCCAGCGCCACCGTGTCCCGGGACCCGACACGACCTTGTCCCACCCGCGGCAGCCAGGCCCCGGCGGCGGCCTGCGGAACGTACCACAGCAGTTCCGACAAGGTCAGCGCCAACCAATACCATCCCGCCCGTGCCGTCGCCCCGGTCAATCCGAGCAGCCAAAGACCCACCCGATAATTCAGCAATTGCGCCACATTGCCCCAATGCCCCCGCAAGCCATACCCGGCAGCCGCTCGCCAAAGGTCCGGATTCCACGCCGGAGCCCGGGGCGGGCCGAGCACAACCAAACCGGCCAGCGCCGACAGGCCCGCCGCCAGCCAATAGAGCGGCACGACCTGGGCGGGGGTCAGTTGGTGGACCAGCCATCCCGTGGCCAAGCCCAGCATAACGATCAGCCGGGGAACCGTGGTCACCACCATGACGGCACTGGCCCGCTGCTCGGCAATCGCTACGGCGGAAACCCCGTTGGCCAGGGTTTGCGCCCCGGCCGCCAAGGCCCCCGCCTGCAACACTCCGGGCGCCATCCCCGCCGCCCTGGCGGCGGCAAAGAGACCCGGCACACCGGCGATCAGCGCCCAGGCCAGCACCGCCACTGCGGCCGCCAGCACGTAAAGCCATCCCAACACCGCCGGCCGCGAGCGGCCTTGGCTTCTGAAATAGGTCAGGGTGGCGCTGCCTCCGATTGCTCCGGCCAAGGCCAACGCCTGCGGAACCAACACCGTCACTTGCACCAGCCCCTGTCCCCCCGCACCGAGCGCGTGGGAAAGCGCCACCCCGACCAAAAGACCTCCGGCCAGGTTGGCCAACTGAGCCGCCAACAGCCAACCCGCCGTGCTATCCACCTGACACCAGGCCTTTTAGCCAACGATCCACGATAGCGCTCCAGGTATAGTGTTCCATGACAAACCGGTGGCCGTTCTGACCCATTGCCTGCCACTCGTGATCGGTCAAACGCGCCATAAAATCGACCGCCATGGCCAGGGCCCCGGCATCCTCCGGGGGCACCACCACTCCGCCTTGGGCTGAGTCGATCAAATCGGCCATCTCCCCTTCTCCCGAGAAAATCACCGGGATGCCGACCGCCCAGGCCGGAAACACCTTGCTGGGCCGCGCGCCCCGAAAAAGTTTATGGCGGCGCAAGGGCACGATCACGGCCTGCGCCAGGGAAAAATAGGCGGCCATCCGTTCAACCGGCTGCAATGGCTCGAACCGGACGTTTTTTAAACCGCGGCGCGCCACGTCCTCTTCCAGGGCCGACCGCACCGGTCCGTCCCCGACCAAAAGAAACACGATGTCCGGCTGTTCGCGCAATATGTCGGCCGCCTCCACGATCACGTCCAACCCCTGCGCGTACCCGACCGTACCGGGGTAGAGAAAAATCTTTTTCTGGGTGAGTCCCAACCGGACAATCAGGTCGCTCCCCGGTTCCACGCGCCGAAACAGCGCGGGATCCACCCCATTGGGGAAAAACAGCACGCGCTGTGCGGGCAATCCGCTCTCCGCCACGGTCTGGCAGATGCCTTCGGTGACGCCGGACACAAACGCGGCGTGCCGGTACAAAAACAACTCCAGCCAGCGTGTGACGCCAATGATGGTGCGGTTGGTCACCAGTCCTAAGGCCACTGCCGACTCAGGCCATAAATCAGAGACGGACAAAATGTAGGGCACCCGAAACAGCCGATGATACACATAGGCGGTTATGCCGAGAAACAAGGGCGGCGATTCCACAATCAAAAAGTCCGGCCGGCCGCTTTGCAAAAGTCCCCAAAAACCGGTGATGACAAACGAAAAATAATTTAACAAGCGCAACCAAAAGCGCCCCTGCGGCACGCGCCAAATCCAAGTCCGCAGCACCGGAATCCCGCGCACCTCTTCGCGCACCACCGGCCAGCGCCCGAACCGGCCGCGGCGCGCACCCAGATGATGCGGTTTGGCCGTGACCACCGCCACCGCATGCCCATGGCGCGTCAATTCCTGAGCCATCGCCTCCAGCCGCAACGAGGCCGCTCCGGGTTCAGGGGGATAATATTGGGTCAGTAAAAGAAAACGCATGAAACCGCCAGGCTCCTCCCCGCCGAGAGTCATTTCCTGTTATGATACCCCACCTGGCCGCGCACCGCCGACATCGCGGACAAAGACTGCCGGTAACGGCCGTCAACCACCCCCACCGTTTCCTCAAGACGGCGATTTTTCGCTTGAGGCGCCCCAAAACCGCGCGCACCCCATCCCGCCGGACCCCGGTCGGCGAGAAATATCCCTAAAATTTTCCCCCAAAACCCGTGAACCCCTGCGAATGGTATAACAGCCGGATTTTTCGGCACCGAGACGAAGCGAACGGGCGCCGGGTCCACGCTTTTACCGAACATTTCCGTTTGAATTTGGTTGTGGGAGCGAAAAAGGGAGGAACCCGATGAAAAAATCGATGGGGATTATTTTGGCCGCGGCAGCAGCGGTCACCGCCAGTGTGCCGGTATTTGCCCACGGCGGAACACATGGAGGTCCCCCCGCCTCGCTCAGTTTGCCATCGCAAGCCACCGCCAGCCACTCAGCCCAGTCGGGGCCGCCGTCCAGTCTCCCGTCCCAGGCCAGCGGCCATTCGTCCCACGGCGGACCGCCGTCCAATCTTCCGTCTCAAGCCGCCCAGGGTCAGGCCAACCGTCCCTCCGGCCACGGTCAGTCCGCGTCCGTCTTGGCGGCGGTGCAGCAACTTCACCAATACCGGACGGAAATCCAGGCGGAGCGGCAAACCTTCGCCGCCAATATGAAAACCATGGGACAAGCTCTTAACCAGGCAGTGCAGGCTGGCAACCCCGGGGCCATCAGCACCGTCACCAGCGAACTGAAGACGATTGTGACCGCGCTGGCCCAAGCGGTCCGGTCGTACCATGCCGGCTTGACCAGTTTGAGCGCCACGTCGACCGCCGGCGGGAGTGCTTCCGCACCGGCCGGGCTTACCAACGCGGTGGCCATGTTTAAGGCGGAGTCCACGGCGTTGGCTACCGCCAATACCGATTTGACCCAGTTGATCGCGCAACTGAGCGCTTCCGGCGGCACCCAGAGCACCTCGCCCAGTTCCTCCGCCTCCTCGTCGCCCTGATGTTCGGGGCGGCCATTACGGTCGCCCCTTGCCGGTTGTTCACCGACGCAGGGCTCACCAGGCGCCTTTTTTGCGCAACACCGAGGCGATGGTCATTAGGAGAATACGCAAGTCCAAGCCCAGCGACCAGTGCCGGCAGTACTCCAAATCCAGTCGAACCGTTTCTTGAGTGGTTAACGCTCCTCGGCCGGACACTTGCGCCAGGCCCGTAATGCCCGGCTTCATGACATGCCGGCCGTGCATTTCCGGGCTATAGAGCGCCACCATTTCGGGAATCTCGGGCCGCGGCCCGACCAAGGACATTTCCCCCCGCAAAACATTGTACAGTTGCGGCAGTTCGTCCAAAGACGTCTGCCGCAACCATTGGCCCAGCCGGGTGATGCGGACGTCGCCGCGGTCTTGGAACAAAAACGTTTCCAGCGCGTCCGCGTCGCTGGGCGCGACCCACTCCCGCTCCGCGCCGAGTCGCATCGTGCGGAATTTCCACATCACAAACGGCCGCCCCTGCTGGCCAATCCGGGTTTGGCGATAGAGCGCGGGACCATCCGAGTCCAGCCGGATGAGGATGCCCAGCGCCAGCAACAGCGGCAGCGCGACGATCAATAGGCCGAGCGAGACCGTCAGGTCGAGCCATCGCTTGACTCCGGCCGCAAATCCTACCGAAGCCATGGGGTGAGCACGTCCCGCACGGCCGCTGCCACGTCATCCGCATCCGAGAAACTCATCGCGGGATAGAGCGGAAGCGACACCTCCGCCTCGAAAAACGCCTCCGCCCGCGGGAATTGGCCCCGTTTCCAGCCCATCCGGGATTGGTAATAGGAATGAAAATGAATCGGGATAAAGTGAACCGAGGTGCCAATGTTCCTGTCCTGCAACGCCTCAATCAATTGGCTCCGGTCCCCGTCAAGCTGATCCAAACGCAGCCGCAGCGGGTAGAGATGCCAGGCGTGGCTCACGCCGGGGCGCGCCGTCGGGAGCACAACCGGCAAGCCGGCCAATCCCCGCGACAAGCGGTCGGCCAACGCGGTCCGCCGATTCTGCATGGCGTCCAGTTTATTAAGCTGCCGAAGTCCCATCGCGGCCTCAATATCGGTCATGTTAAACTTGAATCCGGGCGCCTTTACGTCATAATGCCAGGAACCTTTTTGACTGTAGCGGTTCCACGCATTCTGTGACAGGCCGTGCAACGACAGCACCCGAATGCGGTCGGCCATCTCCGCCTCCGGCACCACCAACGCGCCCCCTTCGCCGGTCGTCAGGTTCTTGGTGGCATAAAAAGAAAATGCGGTTAGATTGCCAAACGTTCCCACTTTGCGCCCCTGGCTCGCGCTGGCCAAGGCATGCGCCCCATCTTCGACGATCCTCACCCCATAGCGGTCCCGAAGTTCATTAAAGGCCTCCATATCCGCCGGGTGGCCAGCGAAGTGCACCGGCATAATCGCGCGCGTACGGGATGTGATGGCCGCCTCCGCCAAATTTGGGTCAAGGTTGCCGGTATCCTCTTCGATGTCCGCCAGCACCGGCGTGGCTCCGACATGCATGATGACATTGACCGACGCCGCGAACGTGTAGGGCGTGGTAATGACCTCGTCGCCCGGCCCGATTCCCGCCGCCAAAAGAGCCAAGTGCAGGCCGGCCGTGCACGAACTGAGCGCCACCACCCGGGCCCCCCCCAAATATTCCGACAGCGCCTCTTCAAACTGCCCGGTCAGGGGACCGCGCGTAATCCACCGCGAGCGGATGGTCTGCAACACCGCCTCGGCTTCGTCGTCTCCCACTTCCGGCAGGTTGTACGGCAAGAACGTTTCGCGCATGCCTTTCCCCCTATTCTTGCACCAGGTCGGCCACCATCAGACCGACGGGATCCCGGTCCAGCGATTCCACCCGGGGCCGGGCGGTCCCCGCCGTCACCGCAGACCGAATCCGTTCGGCCTGCGCGCCCACCAACACCGCACGGCCCTCTTGGACCAACTCCACCCATTCCGTTTCATCCCGCAGCACGTAGGTGGGCACCCCCAACGCGCACGCTTCCCGCTGCAGGCCCCCGGAATCCGTCAGCACGGCGCCGGCGGCCCCCGCTAGGCTCAGCATGTCGCCATATCCCAGCGGGTCTAACAACCGGACCGCGTCGCCCGCCGCGAGGCCCCACTCCGCCATCCGCCTCCGGGTCCGCGGATGCAGCGGCAACAGGACCGGCCAGGGCAGCGAGCCAAGCCCCTGCAAGATGGCCGCCAGCCGGGTGCGATCATCGGTGTTCTCTTGGCGGTGCACGGTGGCCACCGCGTACCCGCCCGGCCTCACCTGATAGCGCCCCGGCACGTCCGCGTCGCGGACCATCATCCGCACCGCCACGTCCATGACGTCCCCCGTCAACCGCACCCCGCGGGTAATCCCTTCCCGGGCCAGATTGGCTACCGCCGACGGCGTCGGGCAATACAGGCGGGCGGCCAGATGATCGGTCATGACCCGGTTAATCTCTTCCGGCATCGCCCGGTTGAAGGACCGCAGACCGGCTTCGACGTGGGCCACCGGGATCCCTTTTTGGGCGGCCGTCAAGGCGCCCGCCAAGGTGGAGTTGGTGTCGCCGTACACCACCACCACATCGGGATGTTCCCGGCTCATGACGGGTTCCAGCGCCAACAGCATGCGCGCGGTCTGTACCGCGTGGCTGGCCGAGCCGACGGCCAGCTCGTAATCCGGTTTGGGCATTTTGAGCTCATGAAAAAAGTTCCCGGACAACGCCGCATCATAGTGCTGCCCGGTGTGCACCAGCACCTCGCGCGCGCTCTGCCGCAAGACCGGCGAGACCACCGCCGCTTTGATGAACTGCGGCCGGGCACCGATCACCGTCAGCACCGTGCGCGGCTTAATAGCCATGGCCGTAAAATGCCGCGACGGCTTCAATCACGGCGTCCACCTCGTCATCGACCAGTTCGGGGAACACCGGCAAGGAGAGGGCGGTGCGACTCAGCTCTTCGCTGGCCGGAAAGTCTCCGGGGCCGTAACCCAATTCCGCGAAGACCGGCTGCAGATGCAGCGGCACCGGGTAGTAGACCGTGGAGCCGATGCCCGCTTGGTTAAGGTGCGCCTTTAAGGCGTCGCGCCGCTCGGCGCGAACGGTATATTGGTGAAAGACATGCACCGATCCGGCGGGAACCGCGGGCGGCAGCACTTCGCTGACCCCGAGCGCGGAAAAGCCCGCCGTGTACCGGGCCGCAATCGCCTGCCGACGAGCCGTCCAGTCCGCCAAATGCGGCAGCTTGACCCGGAGCACCGCCGCTTGCAGGGCATCCAGCCGCGAATTGACGCCAAACCGTTCGTGCAGGTATTTGCGGCGGGAGCCATGCGTGCGTAAAATCCGCAAGGCTTCCGCTAAGCTCCCATCTTGCGTCGTCACCACCCCCCCGTCTCCGAAAGCGCCGAGGTTTTTGGTCGGGAAAAAGCTGAAACAGCCCATCGCACCGGCGGAGCCCGCGCGATAGCCATCCCGGCGGGCGCCGATGGCCTGCGCGGCATCCTCAATCACGGTTCCCGCGAATCCGGCCAGCAGCGGGGCCATATCGACCATCAAGCCAAACAAATGGACCGGCAGCATCGCCCTTGTCCGGGGGGAAACTTGGGCCAATGCCTTCGCCGGATCCATATTAAACGTATCCCGGTCAACGTCACTAAAGACCGGTTTTGCCCCCACCCGCGAAATACTGCCAGCCGTGGCAAAAAACGTAAACGGGGTGGTCACCACTTCGTCACCCGGACCAACCCCGGCAGCCAACAGCGCCAGGTAGAGGGCATCGGACCCGTTGGCCACCCCCACCGCGTGCGTCACGTCCAGCGCCCCCGCGATCTCCTCTTCAAAAGCCGCGACGGTTCCGCCCAAAATAAACTGGCCGGCCTCGATCACCTCGGTCATCGCCCGGGTGAGCTCGCCAGACAGCGACCGGTTTTGCCGCTTGAGGTCAAATGCGGGTATCACGCGTCTTTTTCCCCCTTTGCCTGACCGTGTTCGTCCGCGGCGCCGGGCGGAAACAGCATCTCCGCCGGGGGCACCGGGCGGGTCACCCGCGCCGGGACACCCATCACCACCTGATAGGGAGGAACGTCGCGCGTGACCACCGCCCCCGCCGCCACCAGCGCTTCCACCCCAATTTCCACTCCCGGCAGCAAGGTCGCGCCGCCCCCGACGCGCGCCCCCCGCCGGATCCGCGGTCCCCGCCTGGCTTCGTGCCGCGCCTCGGTCCGCGCCACGTAGGGGTCGTTGGTGGTCGTCACCATGGGAGCCAAAAACACGTGCTCCTCGACCAGACTGTGGGCGGTCAGATAGACCCCGGTTTGCAGTTTGCTATGGTCTCCCACCACCGTATCGTTCTCCACCGTGCTGGCGTGGCCCACCACCACCCGCGACCCGATGCGGCAGCGCTCGCGGATTTGCGCGCCGTCGGCGACAAAAGCCTCGGGCCCGATTTCCGTGCCCGCGTAAAGGATGGCGAGCGCCCCCACCACACTCCCCCGACCCACCCGGAGCGGCCCCAGCGCGGTGATCCGTAGCGTGCTGGTTTTGCCGGCGGTCGGTTCCTGCCCGAGGATGGCGCCGTCTCCCACCACCACATCGTCTTCGAGCACCACGGCCCGCTTGACAATCACGCGGTGGCCGAGCCGCACGCGCTGGCCAAACACCGCGCCCGGTTCGATTATGCAGTCCTGGCCGACGTGTTCGGGCTGGTTCATCCCGCCTGCACCTCGTCAATGCGCACCGGCCGCCGCAAGTCGACCGAGCGCATGGCCGCCTCGATCACCGCCAAAACCGGTAGGCCGCTGGCCGCATCCAGACGGGCGGGAATCTTCCCCAAAATCGCCTCGGTAAAGTCCACCAGCGCGTCGGCATGGCTTTGCCATCCCGGCCGGGCGGGCAGGGCAGCCAGACTGTCGCGCACGGTATCCTCGTCTTCCCCGGCAATCCGCCAGGTGCTGATGGTTTGGGGAGTGGGCCCAATCACCACCACGCCTTTGTCGCCGATTACCGTGACCCGCTCTTCCAAATTGGTGTCCGGCACCGACGTGGTGGCGGTGACCGTGCCCAATGCGCCCGAGCCGAAGCGGATACTGGCCACTAACGTATCTTCGGTTTCAATCGCGTGGGTTAGAGTTCCCGCGAACGCAAACACCTCTTCCGCCGGGCCGGTGAATTGCAACAGGATATCGAGCGCATGGATGGCCTGATTGTACAAGACTCCGCCGTCCATGGAGCGCGTGCCGCGCCAGGCGGCGGCGTCGTAATACGACTGCGGGCGCGCCCAACGCAGCGCGACAGCCCCTTCGATTACGCGGCCCAGCTGGCCCCGCTGGTACGCGGCCACCGCCTGCGCCACCGCCGGCAGCAGCCGGTTGAACTGGGTGGCGGTGACAACCCGGCCAGCGCTTTGGCCCGCCGCCACGATGGCCGCGGCGTCACGGTAAGAGAGCGCCAGCGGCTTTTCCACCATCACGTGCAGTCCCGCGGCCAGCGCCCATTCCGCCAAAGCGCGATGGGTGCCCGACGGCGTCGCCAAAATGATGGCATCCACCTCGACCGCATGTTGCATCTCCTCCAGGGTTTCGAAGGCATCGGCGTCAAAAGCCACCGCGGCCGCCACGGCCCGTTCCCGCTCGCTATCGACGGTCGCCACCAGGGCCGCTCGGTTTTGATGCACCAGAGCCTGTAAGTGCCGCTGACCGATTTTTCCGCAACCCACCAAGGCCAGCCTCACCTGCGCCACGTTGCTTGCCCCCTTTTATAACCGTACAATCCTGTCACGATGCGCTTTGACCTCCCGCGTGGCGTTGCGCGTATCCATCACCAGCGCGGAATGGCGCACGACCCATTCATAATCGATGACCCGGTGATCGGTGGTCACCACGGTGCAATCCTGGGCCGCCAGCTTCTCCGCGGAAAGGTCCACCGACCGAATTTCCCGCGCGAAAAACGGGTGCGGCTTAACGACCGGAACATAGGGATCGTGATACGTCACAATCGCCCCGGCCGCCTCCAATAAGTCGAAAATTTTTAGCGCCGGGGATTCCCGTTCATCATTGATGTCGGCCTTGTAGGCCACCCCCAGCAAGAGAATTCGCGATCCCTTGACGGACTTTTGCCGGGCATTGAGCGAACGCGCCACCTTATCCACGACAAAATATGGCATCCGCAAATTAATATCGCCCGCCAATTCAATAAACCGGGTAGAAAAATCGTACTCCCGCGCCTTCCAACTCAGATAAAACGGATCGAGGGGAATGCAGTGGCCGCCCACGCCGGGTCCCGGCCGGAAAATCTGAATGCCAAAAGGTTTAGTCGCAGCCGCGTCCAAGACCTCCCACACATCAATGGCCATGCGATCGCACAGCAGCGCCAACTCGTTGACCAACGCGATATTGACGGCCCGATAGGTATTTTCGAAGACCTTGGACAGTTCCGCGACGCGCGGGGAACCCACCGGAATGACCGTGGCGATGGCTTGCCGGTAAAACAGGGTCGCGGCCTCCTGACAACGCGATGTCACCCCGCCAATCAGTTTGGGCGTATTGTGCGTCTGAAAGTCAATCCGTCCCGGGTCGACCCGCTCCGGGGAAAAGGCCAGAAAAAATTCGTCGCCCAACCGCAGTCCGCTGGTTTCTAAAATGGGTTGCAGAACCTCTTCGGTGGTGCCAGGATAGGTGGTGCTTTCCAGCACGACCAGCTGACCGGGACGCATAATCCCGCGAACCTTGTTCGCCACGGCAATAATATACGACAAATCCGGCTCTTTGTTCGGGGTCAAGGGCGTCGGCACACAGATGACAATCACATCGGCGTCCGTCAGCGCGTCGAAGTCTACGGTGGCGCTCACCATCGCGTGGGCTACCAGCCGGGATAACACCGCCTCATCGACATCGGGGATGTAATTCTCGCCGCGCATGATTTTGGCCACTTTAACCGGGTTGTCGTCGACGCCAATCACCCGGAAGCCCGCCGACGCATGCGTAACCGCCAGGGGAAGACCCACATAACCGAGTCCGACCACCCCCACCGTAGCCTGCCGGGAGCCGATGCGGTCAATCAAGGCCTGAAAATGCGTCCGCTCACGATCTGTGGACGACACGAATCCGCCCCCCTTCTTTCCCCGCGGCGCCCCCGGCCGCAGATGCGGGTTCGCTGTATGCCGAATGGGCCGACAACGGGTCGGCATCAGGTTGATACTCAGGCACAATGCGCTTTAAGATCGCCCTCACTTCCGGCAGCGGAGCCTCCGCCACCCGGCTGATCAGTTGATCAATGGCGGGCAGCATGCGTTCCGGTTCCACCGGCTGTTCGATATGAATAAAGATGCGCTCGTGACGGGTGGCTCGGGTCTTATCTTCCGCCGTCAGCAGTTCCTCATAGAGTTTTTCCCCGGGACGGATCCCGGTAAACACAATATCAATATCGACGCCGGGGCGCAAACCCGACAACCGCACCAGATTGGTGGCCAAATCCAGGATGCGGATCGGTTCGCCCATATCCAGCACAAAGGTCTCGCCGCCTTGTCCCATGGCGCCGGCTTGAATCACCAGCTGCGACGCCTCCGTCACGGTCATGAAATAGCGAACCATGTCTGGATGGGTCACGGTAACCGGGCCGCCTTGCGCAATTTGTTGCTGAAAAATGGGGACCACACTGCCGCGCGAGCCCAACACATTGCCAAAACGCACGGTCACAAACCGCGTGGTCGAATATTGGGCGAAGACCCGAACGACAATTTCTCCAATGCGTTTGGTGGCCCCATAGATGCTGGTCGGATTGACCGCCTTGTCGGTGGAGATAAAGACAAACTTATCCACATGAAATTGATGGGCCACTTCCGCCAGTTGCCACAATGCGCCCACATTGTTGGCCACCGCCTCGTCGGGTTGCAGTTCCATCAGCGGCACGTGCTTATGCGCCGCGGCATGAAACACCACCTGCGGACGCCATTCTTCAAACACCCGCACCATGCGCGCCCGATCCCGCAGGTCAGCCACCACCGGCACCACCGGCACGTTCGGGAACTGCTGCGTGAGGTCCCGATGTACATCGAAGATGGACGTCTCATCCATCCCCATCACCAAGAGCCGCGAGGGCGCAAACGGCGCGACCTGCCTGGCCAGTTCCGCACCAATCGTCCCCCCCGCCCCGGTAACCAGCACCACCCGGCCGGTCAAGTATCCGGCTATCTCTCCGAGGTCGATGATGGCCGGTTCGCGTTGCAGCAAGTCTTCAATTTGCACGTCTCTAATCTGGTGCACCGAGACGGTGCCGCCGATCATTTGGTTAATCGCCGGCAGAGTTCGCACCTTCAACCCCAGGTCGCGCGCCTCTTCAACCAAAGGCCGCAAAACGCGGCCCGACGCCGACGGCATGGCTAACAGCACCTGATCCACATTATGGGCACGGCCCACCGCCTTAAGTTGCTTGGTGGTGCCCAGCACCTTTAAGGGACCAATCTGCATCCCGATTTTCTGCATGTCGTCATCCAGAAAGCCTACCGCCAACCCGACTTCGGGATGGCGGAGCAGTTCGTGCACCACCAGTTGCCCGGCTTTTCCGGCCCCCACGATGAGGATGCGGGCAGCGGCTCCGGCGTGCGGCACCCAGGTAAAATCATAGAACGACCGGAGCAAAAATCGCCAGCCGCCAATCAGCGCGATGGAAAACACCCAATACAACAGGTAGACCGCCCGAGAGTAATGGGCGGTCCGGGTCAGAAACAGCAGGCCTCCCAAAATTAGGGTGCTGCCGGCCATGGCCGCAATTAGCACCTGCGCGTCCCGGGATCCGGCATAGCGCCACATCCGATGGTAGAGCCGCATGCCCCAAAATAAGAGAATCGAAACCGCGGTAAAAAGGACCGCCACATGCAGATAAGGCAAAAGATACATGCGCGGAATGTGCGGCGTGTCAAACCGCAAATATAAAGCCAGATAGACCGCCGCGTTTATCAAGACGGCATCCAGCAACATGGTGATAGTCATTTTGAAATAGACCCAAAGACGTTGTGCCATGAGCATTCCTTTCCGTCACCGGGTTTCCCCCGGCGACGTTTCGCCGGGCGCAGCAGGCCGCGGCCGATCTGTTTCCGGCGCCAGCATTATACCATGTGCTGACGCCGGGCTGGTGCCTCACCGGAACAGGCTCGCGCCAGTGAACCGGACCGATGCCTGCACCCGATGAAACGCCCCGGGGCCGCCTGATGTAACCAACCCGCCGGAACATGCGTTTTACCTCGCAAAGGCGTGCGATCAACCCCATCGCGGTTGCCAAATCGAGCCATCGGACTTAAAGTGGTGTCGGTACATCTTGCGAAAGAATTGAGGGATAAACGTGGCGGAACGGCTCGAGCAGTCCACCGCAAACCCAGCGGTGGATGCCCAACGGATCCTCATCACTGTTCCCGACCCAGGTCGGCCCCGGGGCGGGGAACTCTTGGCGGTAGGCATCGCCCGCGATGCGCTGCAGCAGATTATGCTGAATGATCCCCGGCCCCCGGAGATTCTATTACCCCTGATCGCGGAACGCGCCATCCGCCGGATGCCCGTTCCCAACGGCACCGACGGACAGCGACTCATTACCGCCTATAACCTCTCGCTGGTCTGGCCAAGCTGACCCATCCGTTATGTGCTTTGCACCAGAGTCCGCAATTCGTCGGACTCTAGTGTTTCCTTTTCCATCAAGGTCAAGGCCACCCGATTCAGCGCCGCCCGGTGCTGCATCAAGAGGGTTTTTGCCCGGTCGTACTGCTCCAGCACGATGCGGCGAATGGCATGGTCGATTTTCGAAGCGACCTCGTCACTATAGTCCCGTTGCCGCATCAAGTCCCGGCCCAAAAACACTTCCTGCCGACGTCCATAGGTCAGTGGACCCAGCTCATCGCTCATCCCAAACTCGGTAATCATCTGCCGCACCATCCGGGTCGATTTTTCCAGATCGTCATGCGCCCCTGTCGAAATTTCCCCGAACACAATTTGCTCGGCAGCTCGCCCGCCCAGCGCCATGGCCACCCGATCCAAAATTTGCTCCTTGGTAATCCGGTAGCGATCCTCTTCCGGCACCGGCATGGTATAGCCCATCGCCATGCCGCGCGGCACAATGGTCACCTTGTGAATCGGATCGCCATGGGTGACCAGCATGCCCACCAGGGTGTGCCCGGATTCATGAAACGCCACAATCCGCTTTTCAAAGTCGGTGATCACCCGGCTCTTTTTTTGCGGACCCGCCATGACCCGTTCGGCAGCCTCCACAAAGTCATTCATGCCAATTTTCTTTTGTCGCCCGCGCGCCGCCAACAGGGCCGCTTCATTGGCCAAATTGGCGAGGTCGGCGCCGGTGAACCCGGGTGTCCGCTTGGCAATCACGTCAAGCGCCACATCCTCGGCGACGGGTTTGTTCTGGGTATGCACCTTAAGGATTTGCAACCGGCCCTTTAAGTCCGGGGGATGGATCACGATCTGGCGGTCAAACCGCCCCGGCCGCAGAAGAGCCGGATCGAGGACATCCGGACGGTTGGTGGCCGCCATGAGGATAATCCCTTCATTCACCCCAAATCCATCCATTTCAACCAGCAGCTGGTTCAGCGTCTGCTCGCGCTCGTCGTTGCCGCCCCCGTAGCCCGCGCCCCGCATCCGGCCCACCGCGTCCAGCTCGTCGACAAACACGATGCAGGGCGCGTTCTTTTTGGCCTGGTCGAAAAGATCGCGGACCCGCGACGCGCCCACCCCCACAAACATTTCCACGAAAGCCGAGCCGCTCTCGGAAAAGAACGGCACGCCGGCCTCGCCGGCCACGGCCCGCGCCAACAACGTCTTGCCGGTACCGGGAGGACCAAACAACAAGATGCCCTTGGGGATTCTGGCCCCCATATCCAGATAGCGTTTGGGGTTTTTTAGAAAATCGACAACTTCCTCGAGTTCCTGTTTCTCCTCTTCAACCCCCGCCACATCCGCAAATGTCACCCGTTGCTGGGTATCCGGCACCATTCGCGCCTGGCTCCGCCCAAACGACATCATGCGGTTGCCGCCTTGTCCCTGCCGAATGAAAAAGTATACCAGCCCGACGACAAACAAAACCGGCAAAAAATCACCCAACAGCGTCAACCAGATCCCCGTCCCCGGCGGCTTGACGATAGTCACCGCGGTCCCCGTTTTGTTAAGGGCGATGCCGAGGTTGTTGGTGTCGCCCGGCGGGTAGACCGAAACATATTGGTGTCCTTGCCGATTGGTCCACTTGACTTCATGGGTGCCTGGGTCCACGGTGGCCGTGGCCACCTGCCCGGCATTGGCCGTGACGATCAAAGAACTGTACGGCGTTTGGCTCGCGGTCTGGCTCGGGGTGTTGAGGAAGTCCATCAACAACGACAAAAACAGCACCACAAACACGATCATCAGGACTCCGCGCAACCACCTCTGCAATTCGACCGCCTCCCGCCCCGCAGGGATTGGTGCCGCCGTCCGTCGGGCGGCCTCCTCCCCTTATAATACGTTATCCGCTATTGGGGGCATACTACCATCAAAACCGGTTGGGCTCAACACTACGGCGCACAATACCGCCCAACCGGGCCGGATCGGCGATTTGCGAGGGGGGATCACCGTGACCGTCACCCAACGCGGAGCCTGGTCGATGCTGTTTGCCGCATGGATCGAGGCGAGCCTCCTGCTTCGACACGCCCACCCCTTGGACGGCGCGTTGGGCCCAAATCTCGCTGCCGGACTGATCCTGTTACCGTCCACGCTCGTCGCGCTGGCCGCCAGGATGCGAAATTTTGCCGCCGCTCTGCTGACCATGGTTGTCTCCGCCACGGAAGCGTGCGCCGACTGGGTGTGGTCGCGCCCGGCCCCCAGCACCGAGTTCCGGATTCTGGTCGGGTTTGCCGTGGTGCCAATTGCGGCCCGCGCGGCCCAAAGCTGCCATAGCCCGCAACAGGGACTGCGGGGAGCGCTAGGCGTCTTGGGTGCCGCCGTCCTGCTGCTGGTGGTCTTTGCCGGCCCGCTTGCCATGCTGGCCGGGTCCGTTGCCGCGGTGTGGGGCGGGTTTGGGCTTAGCCGCCGTTTAGCCATCCGAGGTAAAGCTGGAACAGCGCCTCGACGTCCGTGACGTAAAGCTGGGTTTGCCCGGGCAAGCCCGCCTGAATGGCGGGATAACTGGATGAGCCGGCTTGCTGGATAAGGTAGTCGACGGTGCCAGGACCGGCATTGTAGGCGGCCAAGGTCAACTGCGTGTTGCCGCCGTAGGTCCCCAAGAGATAGTGCAGGTAGTAGCTCCCGAGCAACACGTTTTCCTGGGGATTGGTCAGTTCTCCCAACACGGTTTGCGGATTCTGCCCGAGTTGTTGGGCCAGCCACTGGGCCGTGCCCGGCTCAATCTGCATGAGGCCGATGGCGCCGGTTACGCTCTGGGCGCTGGCGTTTCCCCCGGACTCCTGGGTAATCACGGCAATAATCAGCGCAGGCGACAACCCATACTGTTGGGCGATGGGTTGAACCAAGGGCAGCATAGCGGTGAACAGGGCATGCCGTGACAACGTGCCCTGATTGAATTGTCCCAACAACGCCTGGATTTGGCTGACAATGCCGGCAATCCGCGACTGCAAGGCCGCCATGTCGGAGGCCAGCGCCGCGCGTTGCGACTGCAGCGCGCTCATCAACGCCTGGTGCTGCGCCACCCCCGCCGCCGCTTGCTGACGGGCGGCCACGGCCTGATTCTCCAGCGCCACCGCCTGTGCCTTTTCCCGGGCCAGCAGCGCGTTCCCCGACTGCAGCACCGCTTGATGCTGCAGGATCGACTGCTTGGCCTCTTGCAGGAATACGGTTTCGGTCTTTAAGCGGGCTTGGGCGGCCGCCTCCACCAGCTGTTCGTGCTTAATCACCTGGACTTCATGGGCCGCTTCCCCCGCAATTTGACCCAACAGGTCGAGCCGGCTTAAGAAATCGGTAAAGGAATGGGCTCCCAGCACCACGTCGATATACCCCACCGAACCATGTTCCTCAATCAGCTGCAATTGTCCCGACAATAATTGGGCGTGGTACAAAAGACTGGTGTGAATGGCGGCCAGCCGCTGGGTTGTCGCTTGATAATGGGCCTGGGTCGAGACCAGTTGCTGCTGGGTGGAGGTCAATTGGGCCTGGGCCTGCGCGATGAGCCCCTGCGTCACGGCGATATTGTGGTTCACCGCAGCAATCTGCTGGCTTACCGTGCCGATCTGCTGGTTGGCCGCCGCCATCTGCTGGTTGAGCGCCGCAATTTCTCCGAGCGTGGCCGAAATCGTCTGTTGGGTTTTCTTGTAGGCGGCCTGCTCGCTGGCCAGTTGGGCCTGCGCCTGCGCTTCTTGCTGCTGCAATTGCTGCAGGGTGGCGGCCTCCGTCACCGGCCCCACAGCCAATACCACAGCGATTGCCGCCGCCAATCCCAAACGGGTATTACGCCCAAACAATGCCATTCCCCCCGCCGTGATTCGAGCGATTCTGGCAAAAGGATCGGGGCCCCCCGACGTCGGGCATCCATCCTTCGGTCAGATTCTCGCAAAAAATGCTATTCGCGACGGAGGACAAGTTTTCCTGCAACGGCCTGACATTTTTCATCCGAATGCCGGCCGCCCGACACCCGGCGGGGGCGGCCGACCGCTCCGGCCACGAGCGATTGGTCATAAACGGTGGGGGCGTGCGTACACTGGGAGGGAGTGGCCGAGGCCGGACGGGGTCCCCGCGGCGATTGGCGGCATGCGCGCGAGCCACTACCGGAAAGGAGGCCCATGCCATGGCGGGGGCTTGGCGTCAGGTGACGGTCTCCGGCGTTGCGGCCACGATCCTGTCCGGCCTGGTGCTGCAGGTCGCCGCGATGGCCGGTTTGCCGGCCCCCAATCTCGCGCTGTGGGCCGGCACGTTGATCACATTGCATTTGGGCACGGCCACGGCCGTCGGCTACGTTCTGGAATTGCTGGCGGGGGTAGGGCTCGCCAGGCTTTATCTCGCCCTGATCCGGCATCGGCGGCGATCGACGGTGCTGCGGGGAATGGCATATGGTCTGTTGCTGTGGGCGTTGGTGATGACAATCGGTCTGCCCCTGTTTGGCCGGGTTAGCCCGCTGGTCGGCAACGGCCTCCTATTGGATCCCGGATTCTTTTCCCTGCAGTTCGGGCCTTCCGCCCCCGTCATTTGGCTCGTGACCCTCGAAATGTTCGGCGCGTCGCTTGGTTTACTGATGGGGGACGCCATCACACGTTGGCCTCCCGGTTAGCGGGCGGGACCGGCGGGCGGAATCACCCCGGCCCGCCGACGCCGCCAGACAGCGTCAACCACAATCCACACCACGCCGAGCCGGATCAAGACATCGGCCAAGTTGAATACGTAAGGATACGGGGGGACCCGCCAGTAGTCGATCACCCCAGGGAAGAACAGCCGGTCGAAGCCGTTGGCCAGACCGCCCGCCGCCACCAACACGGCGGCTTCGCGCCGCACCGGACCTCGCATCGTCAGCCACACCACGACCAGCAGACCACCAAAATCCACGGCCGCCGCCAGAACCGGCGCCGAGGCCAGCATCCCGAAACCCACGCCCCGGTTGACCACCAGCACATGCAGCCCGATCCCTTTAACGGCCAGCAAGGTCAGCAAGAGAGAGGCGCCAAACGCGGGGCCCCCCACCGCCAGCAATTTAGCCACTGTAAAACGTCTCCTCCGCATTGGATTCCAGGCTCTCCGAAAATACGCCCCCCACCGGAATCGAAGCCGACCAGGTCCAAAACCGGTTGATCGGCCCCCGGTTCAGTCCCGCCAGTAGCGTTTCGGCCCGGCGCACGACCCCGTTGGCGGCGGCCTCCGGGCTAAACAAAAATCCGCGGGCGGTTCCGCTGTGGGCAATCACCACACCCCATTTTTCGCGGTCTGCGATGGTCAGCACGTCGGCCAGCAAGCCGTCTGCGGGCGAACGCTCGAGTTCCACGTCGGCCGAGATCCGGCCCGCCCGGCCGATGCCCTCGCAATCGCCCGCTGCCGCCGCCATCCGCAGGTGGGCAATCGCCTCCATCAACCGTCGTTGTTGCGAAACGGTGTAGGGGGCCCGGACTTGATGGTGGGCCACCGTGTTGACCCGTCCCGGTCCCAAAATCCCCACAATCAGGGCGCGGGGGGCAGGCCCCAGTTTTTCCAAGAGACGCCCCCGCATCACGTCGAAGGCCACAATGCCGGGATACATCACCCCGTCGGACGGCTCAATCCGGGCCGCCATATCCGCCATCTGGGCGGGCGTGAGCCGCGCGCCATACGCCGCCGCCACCGCCCGCATCGCCGCCACCACATCCGCCGAACTCGATGCCAGTCCTTTGCCCAGCGGCAATACCGAGGAGAGGGCGAGCG
Organism: Bacillota bacterium; assembly: GCA_021797825.1. Lineage (GTDB taxonomy): Bacteria > Bacillota > Sulfobacillia > Sulfobacillales > Sulfobacillaceae > JAJZZA01. Next base: position 41,452 of record JAJZZA010000019.1, read on the forward strand.
CTCCGCCGGGACGGCCCAGCGCCCGGCACGCCAATTCCGCCGCCAACCGCGCCTTATGCCGGTAGGCCGGGAACACCTCAACCCGCGGTCCCGCTCCGGGAACAAAGCGAGCCCGGGCACCCCACCTGATGGGGAGGGTGACCAAAAACGGAACCTGCAGCCACTCTCCTTGAATGAGTTCCCCAAACGTCCCCGGGGCGTACCCCCAGCCTCCCGCGATCCGCGGGTGGGCATTCACGCCCAGCGTCATGGACTGGCCGGGGTGGCGTTCGCACTGGCCGAACCCGGGTTGGGCGCGCTGGTCAGATTGCCCCAGGCGGTCAGCATGCTGTCAATCTCCGCAGTCGGGCCTTCGGCCACCACCAGCGTGTGACTCACCCGAAAAGCAGCCATTTCCCCTCCTAACGGCAACGCCCCCACCCGAATGCTGAGTGTCCCCACCGTCTCGGTGACCAGACTGACACCCGCCGGGGGAGCCAAACTTCCTGCGGAACTCTCGGTTATCAGCACGGGCTGACCGTTGCCTTGCGAAAAGTTCAGCAACACCAGCCGCTTCCCCTGGTCGGTATTCACCGTCACCTGATTGAGGGTCAGATCCGTCTGTCCCGGCGGCATCACGATGGGAAACGTCACCTGCTGCTTGGCTTCGTCCAAGGCCACTCCCGCCTGGGACAACACCACCTCAGGCGTCACCCCGGCCGGCGGTGAAAACTGAAAGTCGGAACGGCTTAAACTGGGATTGACCGCAAAGCTCTTCACCGTCTCCGTAACCTGGCCGCCACGCCACGAGGCCTGCCACTTAAGCGGGGAATTTGTGGCCAGGTTGAACCACAGGACGGTTTTAGCCGACACGGCAGACGTTACCGGCGAAATCATGGTGACCACCGCTTGGTTGCCGCTGATCCGCGCCGACTGGACACGGCTGGCGTGAAGAATCGCCGCCAACCCCACACCGAGCACCCGACGCTGCTGCACGGTCGGCGTCGTCCCGGCTACGATGGCGTAATGTGCCGCGCCCGCTTGATACCGTGTTGTCTCTTGGCTATCCGAAACCCACACCGTAGAGGGACTTCCGCTGGATGATTCTTGCAGCGAAAACGACGCCGGATGCGCCTGGGTCATCAGCCGCAGCTGAAATTGCTGGGTATGGGCACCCGTTTGATAGGTCTCTTCAATGGTAGCGGCCGTCGACTGCCAGGCATCCACCCGGGCGAGGATTTCTGCCTTAATTTGTGCCGGGCGCAGGTTGTGGGAAATGGCAGGCTGACCACCGCCACAGCCTGTCATTCCCATGCTCACGAGACCAAATCCCGCCGCCAGCAAAAGAACTCTCGGATTGCTCATAGGTTCATGGTACCGATCGCTTGGCGCCGAAGCAACTGCCGATTAACGGCGATGGACGACTGGGCTAAAGCCAAGCCCCGGCGCTCTCCATCCCGCCGGGGTTCAAGTGGAGAGCGCCCCGCCATGGAAGACTCGCGGTCAAACCTGCCATCCACAATACGTCACGGTTCGCCTTCTTTGTCGGACGTTTTTCGGTTGTGTCCCCTTGACTTTCGCTGGCCGAAGAATTACGTCATAATAATAACAAACACCCACCTGCAGGATCCCCGCTGGTTGTAATGACCGGCGCTAGGGAGCCTAATCACAAACGTAAGGAGAGACATTGTGAGTTGCCGCAATGAAAGAGTGGCTATTTTCGTTGATGGAGCCAACATGTTCTATGCTCAGCGGGTTCTCGGCTGGCATTTGGATTTCGCCCGGGTCATCGAGCATTTTACCCGCGGACGGGAGATGTATAACGCTTTTTATTACACCGGGGTGCAAGTTCCGCCGGATAATAGCCAGCGTGATTTTCTCACGGCGCTACGTCATCTGGGATTCACCATTCGGGAGAAATCGATTAAGGAGACGGTGGATCAAAGTTCCAACGCGGTAATCCGTCGCGCCAACCTCGACATCGAGATCGTGATCGATATGTTTAACACGGTCAATCGGTACGACATTGCCATTCTCATGAGCGGAGACGGAGATTTCGAACGCGCCGTCGAATTAATTCGGTCAAAAGGCAAAGAAATCGTCGGGGTCGGAACACGCGGAATGATTTCGTCGGAGCTGGAAAACGCGTGCGACCGGTACATCAAGCTTGAGGATATCCGCTCGGACGTCGAAAAGATCCGGTAAGGGAGCGGTCCACCAAACTGAGCCCGCTGAGGGCGGATGGTTTGCGGGTTCCCCGTCCTTGGCCCGGACGATATAATGGGAGAGGTATTGTGCGGGCCAGGAAAGGGGGCACGGGAATCTATGGGCTTCTTTCGCCGACTGGCGGCGGGCCTGATGATGTTCGCGTTGCTGGTCGGCTTGGCCGCCCCGGTCCAAGCGGCTTCTCCCGGCATTGCCGTCACCGCGCTCCCCGCATACTACGGATTTACCAACACCGTCACGCTCACCAACCAAGGGTCCGCGGATGCTTTGGACGTGGTGGCCAACGTCGTCTTGCTGGCTCCCCAGACGCCATACGCGCATGTCACCCTCACCGGGGAATCGGTCAGTCCCGCCAGTACATTTCGCGACCAGTTTGGCAATGTTGTCGGCCAGTTCAACTGGCCGGTACTAAAACCCAAGCAGTCGGTGACACTTACCCTGCACTACCAAGCGACCTCGTCGGACATTTCCTATCGGCTGCCCGCGTCGTATCCGCCCTACAACACACAAAGTGCGCTCTATAAATTTTATACCAATCCCGCTCTGGAACATACTGACGGGGTCGACACGGGAGCCCCGCAGATACGGCAACTCGATGCGGCAGTGACTCGCGGCATCGGTTCTCCCTATCTCCGCGCCCAAGCCCTGTTCCAATGGATTGTGCATAACATCCATTACAATTATTCCCTGCAGGCATCGGGTTCGGCAGTCCGCACGCTGGCCACCCATCTCGGCATCTGCAGCGACTTTGCCGACCTCTACGTGTCAATGCTGCGCACCGACGGCATCCCGGCCCGTCTCGTTGGCGGCTATGTCACCAACAACGGCGGAAACCAGGGAGGATTTCACCAATGGACCGAGTTTTATCTTCCTTCCGTCGGCTGGGTGGTGGCTGATCCCACCTGGGGTCAGTACGGATATTTCGCATCTCTCGAGGATGATTGGCACATCCCGCTTTATGACGGCATTCGGCCCGACATTTCGGTTCACTGGCAGTTTTCCTCGGCGTCGTCGGGTCGGCCGCAATTGGCCATTCACTATCATTATCACTTCGTCACGGAACAAAGCCCGTCGGCCGCCAAGTCGGTCAAACTCCCCATTTTATCCGTCAGCCCGCCCGTAACCATGCATCACGTGGCGCTCAATCCGTGGGCCTCGCTCTGGATTCACTGGCAACATGTGCTGATTGACACGGCCATCCAAATCTTACACAGCCTGGAGGCCTTGGTTAGCCGCATCACCGCCCACAGCGGTGCCCGGCAGGGTGCTTAAGCGGCAGCCCATCCTGCCCCAAAAGGGTGCGGACGAGGTTGTCCGGTTTTTTCGATCCCGGGCTGATTGTCGGAAAGCGCCCCGCGCACCGCAACTGTGGCGACACCCGCCCATCCGTCTCCCTGGCGGCAGCGGGCTTGCCGCGGGCTGACTCGCCCGGCTTGGCCGCTGCGGACAACGTCCCCCTGGCCGCCTGACGGACCGGCGCCGACCAACCTTCGGCGCCGCGGCCCGCCAGATTAATGCGGAATCGCGGCCCCGGCGGAACATAGGATGAGCCTAACCGGAGGAAGACTAAGGCCGGAGGTGACTCGTGTTGCAAAGGATTTGGGGATGGTTTCAAGATCCTGAAGTGATGCTCCCTTGTCTTCACAGTTTGACCGGCAACGCCACGGTTTCCATCGCATTTCGCTGGCCGCAGGAAGCGCCCGACGAGGTGACGGTGGTCGGCCCGTTAGGCCGGGATTTGGCCTGTTACCCATTTCTTGATCTGGTCCATCAGCTCCGCAGGCTGGGTTTTAACCCGCAAACGGCAGAACGCTACCGCCGGGCGGTTGAAACCGGAGCCGTTCTGGTTTGCGTGGAAGGTGGGCAGCGGCACATTCTCGACCTGTTGACGCGTCACCATGCCCGTGATTTGGTGTGCTAGCCACACGCGTCCACCATCGATCGATGCCGTCGCGACGGCCAGCACGATCGTTCCTCAGCGGAGCCACCCCATTCGCCCTCCAGCAGCGGTTAGCTGAAACGACCGCTTGCCCACCTGAGCATCTTTTCGGGATTTTTCAGAAGATCGCCATAGAGGTCGGTCCGGGTTGTCCATTTGCCCAGCAACGGCCGGCCGAGTCTGATCAAGGGCAGGCGGTCGACTTCGGTTGTCCGCAGCGGGGGTAGGTCGAGGTAGTGCGGGTTCGGCCGCGCGCCGTCGGGCCCGAGATAATACGCCGCGCCACGGTGTCGAGCCAGCTCTTCATGCTCGGCACGCACCGTGCCGCTGGCAGCAACATGTCCCACCGCCAGATTCCCGGTTCCCGTGTTCACCAAGACCCGGGCCGAGCGCGGCGGGATCACCACCACGCTCCTGCTTTGGAGTTTGACGCAGGTCACTTGCTCAAGCCCACCATCCGGCGCCGGGGTTTGCACTAACACGATACCGGAGCCCAACACGATTTCCATCATTTCGACCGACGCCGGGGACCGGTAATGGCCAGCCGTTTTGACCCACTCCCGGCCCAGACACCCGGGCCGCAGCACGGTCATGCCATAGCGGAGCCCGGCGCGTTGCCAAAGGCGGGCGTCGCTTTGCGGACACAGGTGTTGATAAATCACCGAGACAATGCCGCTTGCCTCTGAATCGGGGTCTTCGAGAAACGGTCGGAGATGTTCCGCACTCCGAATCTCTACGGGACCCAGAAATATTCCGGGTCCGTCATTCACGTCAATATTGGGCGTCAATGGCCTCAAAGCCAATTCCAGCGCAAAATGGCCCAACAGATTCAGCCTCCAGCGGATGGTTGTGCTAAGACTACCAGCGAATGGATGCCGAGACAACCTAACGCGCGACGATGGACAATATCCACCACACCCAGGCCACCGTTTCCACTACAGTTACGCTGGGTCGCCCAGGGTTGGAAGAGTAGCCCCTCAAGGTCTCCCACACCGCCGGAATTAGCCATAGCAGCGTCCACGGGCTAAGCCACCCGTGCCAAAAAAAGAGCGATTCCCCCACTATCGCCGACCATCGCGCGGCAAATGCCGCCGACCGCCAGCCTGCGATGCCGTCCACCATCACCACCACGGCGGCGCACGCCGTGAAGAAACGCCCCACCTCAAATACCGTCATGCCGACCCCCCTCCTCCATGCTATGGAAGGGGGTCATTGCGAGTTCTCGCGTTGTCTCTAGCGAAATCCGAACCATCCGCGGCGGATCCGCTGCGCCACCGCCAGCACCGTGGCCCCGGCGGTCAAGATCGCCAGCGATCCCGCCGCCATCAGCAAGGCGAGATGGACTCCGACCGCCAAAGCCGCCCCCGGAGCCGCCGTCACCCTGAAATCGCCTGCCGCGAACGTCGGCAGCCGCACCCCGCTCAGCCAGGTTTTGGCCAGCGGAAAGAATGCCACGGTAAGCACGGCGGCGTACGCTGCGTGCAATGCGCGGGCGACAAAATAGGGTTTTAGGGAAATGTCGGTGTCGGCGAGCACCGACGCCACCTGGCCGTGAACCGACAGCCCCGACCAGGCAATGATGGCTGAGACCACCGTCAACTGTTGGACCAAGGGCGCGTGCGCTCTTGCGGCTGCGGCGGATCCCAAATCAATCTCGAAAAACCCCTGCAATGTCGCATCAACCAAATGCGGCGACATGCCCAACAGGTTAAAGAGCGCGCTTAAGGGCAGGGTCAACACCATTGCAACCCCCGTGACCTGCAACACCCGGATCAGAACGGCAAACAGCACCATGAACGACATAATCATAAAAAGCGTTGAAACGGACTCCGATATGGCGCTGTTGAGCACTTTTCCAAGCCTGCGCCCGTCGTCGGCCCGTCCGCGCAACAGGGCGTCGTACGCCCGGCCATGAATGCCGCGCGCGCCCCATTCGGCGGTTTGCGACCGCGGCTCCTCGCGCGACTTGTAGAAGCGAAAGGTGAGACCGACCAACAACACGGACACATAATGGGCCAACGCCAGCACGCTGCCAAGCGCCGGATTGCCAAACATGCCTACGGCGACGGCGCCGAAAATAAAGAGGGGATCACCTGTATTGCGTTACGAAATGCTATCGCGTGTATCTGCGAGGATTGCTCTGGTTGAGGACTAATTCGATAATCGAGACAAGCATTAATCGGACAACCGAAACACAATGCGCAACTCGTCGGTCTTCCGATTATACACGAAATGGTCCAGCACTTGGCTCAGTAAGCCCCGCCGCACCTCGACCGGATCATCATCCCGCCACTGGTGCATAATGTTCTGAAACGCCTGGGCCAGCGCGCGGTCCGGCCCGCGATCATCCGCGAGCCGCCGCTGAATGTCTTGAAGGGTGGATTCCAGTTCTGCCTGTTCCGTCGCCAGGCGCTGTTTCGCCGCTCGCAATTCATCCAAGTCTAGGATGCCTTGCTCATACGCGACGAGTTGCCGCTGAAAGCGGTCGTGCAACTGTCCCAGTTGCCGCCGCGCCGCGTTCAATTGCCGCGTCAGCTCTTCGCGGCCAGCCCATAAAATTTGATCCGGCGACAAGGTTACCTGCCCAGCGATGACTTGACGAATCGTTCCTAAAATAGCGGATTCGGCGTCGGCCATGGCCACCCAGTTGCGGTATCCCCGTTCACAGCGGTATTGATAATACCGGTAGCACGCGAGGACTTCCTTGTAGGTCCGCTCGGCAGCGGGATCGCCCCGCCGCCAATTATTGTAGGCGCGATAGTAGGTGAGCGCCCCGCCGCACAAGGCACAGCGGCCAAAGCCGCGCAAGAGATAGTCGCCCCATTCCTCCCGCCGCCCGCGGCGGCCTTGATCCAGGAGCGTTTGCACCCGAGCAAAGAGCTCAGGGCCAACAATAGGGGGATGGGCGTTTTCCACGACAATCGGTTCCGCGTCCGTTTGCGGTTGCCACCGAAATTCCCCGAGATAGGCCCGGTTTTTCAAAATGACTTTGACCCCTTGGGCGGACCAGCGGAATTGGGCCGCTATTGGCCCGAACTGCGAAACCCCATGATCGCGCAGCCACACGGCAATGCCGTTCATCCCGCGCCGCCGCGCCGCGTATTCCTCGAAAATGCACCGGACCACCGCCGCTTCCTCGTCGACCACCGCGAACCGTCCATCGTCCCCGATGCGATACCCCATTGGCGCCAACCCCAAGGCTTGCCCGCGCGTCGCCTTTTCGCGCATGCCCTTGAGCACTTCATGAGACAAATTAGCCGAATAAAATTCCGCGATGACCTCCATGATGCCTTCGGTTAGCTTGCCCGTCGGGGTATCGTCAAACTGTTCGGTGATGGAGACGACGTCGATGCCCAGTTCCTTACGCAGGAGCGCCTTGTACACCGCGCTATCCTCGCGATTGCGGGCAAACCGATCCATCTTATGTACGAGGATCAGGTCGAACGGTTTCGGGCGTTGCTTGGCCGTGGCAATCATGCGCTGAAAGGCCGGCCGCTTGTCAGTCCGGGCTGATTCACCGGCATCAATGAAGGGCTCCACAATCGCATAGGCCCTCTGCCGGCAATATTCCCGCAGGGCATGCAGCTGAGCATCAATAGACAGGCCTTCTTGAGCCTGTTCCTCGGTGGAGACGCGAACGTAGAGCGCTGCCCGTAGCGGCTCTAGGCGCGTCGGTTTGGTCAAAGAGTTCCCCATGCTGTTAGCTTAACCGAACCGCAGGCTGTGTTGGTATACGAAGAAAAAATTAAGAGGACTGGGATGTGGGCGCGGGCTCCTTGAACGCAATGTCGGGAAACCGGACTTTAAGTAGGGCTTTGGCGAAGTGATTGGCCAACGCTTCCAGCTGGGCCGGGGTCGGGTGTGCTACCGGCTGGCCGTGGGCATCGACAAACTCCACAATCACCTTCATGCGAAAAGCCCTCCTCTCAGCTACTCCCATGCATATGGCGGCGGGAGGCCACGTAGACGTATTGTCCCATTCCGAGTTGAGACTGGCGTAACCTCAGACCACTGAATGCGCATCGAACAGCGCAAGGCGTTATCGTGCGACCTCAATATCGTTTACGTTACCCCTTGCAATTTAACGCAGCCCGTCCATGGACCGGGCAAAATCCCGTGATTCGGCCAGAGAACGATCCAGGCCGCCGATTTGGGCACAGCCCATGGGGCCCCCGGTGCCGCGGCCCCACCCATGCGCGACCAAATGGGACCGCTTGGCCCGTCTTGGCACGAAATGGCCCACGGCGGGGGTGGGATTCCGCTCCCGGAATGCTTTGGCGGCCGCCGCAAAGCGGCACGCGTCGACCGCCGCCAGGAGTGCGATGGTCTGCATCACGGCTGCGCGATCGCCCTGCACTGACACATAAATGCCCGTCATCAAGGGCTCGATGCGGCCGCGGCGGAGTTGTCGGCCAATTTCCCCCGGGGTAGCAATATCCACCCACTGGGGTCCGACAATAACCTGTTTCGCGGGGGAAAAGGCGGCCAAGGCCTGGGCGACGGCGCGATGCGAGCTGTCCCACGTCAAGTGGTGCATGTTGGCGGAACCTCCGTAAAGTGTGTGACATATGGGCAGAGCGATGCCCGGGATATCGGCCACCTCCCGCCCGGAGATG
>JAJZZA010000090.1 GCA_021797825.1 Bacillota bacterium
GCCTGCTCGTGCCTCTCGCTTTCTATTCCAACCGCGCCCCGCTGTCCTCGACGGCTCTGTTCGTCTCACTCGACATCCCCGCCATCATTGCCCTTGTTGGCGTCATCCCGCGCAGAGGGGCTCTGTGGCTGGGGGCCTGGTATCTGGGCTGGGCGTTGGCCGGAGCGATTCTCTTCACCCACGGGTGGTTCTGGGGTTAAGCCTCAACCGCCGTGCGGTCATGCGTGGACACCCGGGCGGCTGATAGCACCGTGCTGCGTCCGGCTGTCTCCCGGCCTGGGGGCAGATCGTCAGTTGAACACCGTGTTCCTTCACCAGGGCGACGAGCGCCGCGGTCAGGTCATGTGCAAGGTGACGCATGAGCCATAGAACATCGACGACGGTATTCTCGGGGAGCCGGCCACTGCGCCCGGTGACGTTCCGCGCCGTCTTTAACCTTTGACCGCGGTTGATTGGCCATTGGTCGGATCGAAGCCGCGGAGACGACTGTCGGCTGGGAGGGAACTCCACATATCATCATACCGGCGGATGCCAGCCAGGCTCCCGATGGTGTCCGACGTCTACGGCGGATGGCTAGGGCAGGTTTTCGGCTCGAGTCGTCACTTGGGCAAATCCCCAGTTCAAAATCTGCTCGGCATCATGATATGCGGGGGGGAAACCCTGTTGCCCATGCATAATGATCCCCAGCAAGGTTACGGGCTTTCCGTGCACCGTGCGGGTGGCGGCAAAGACCACGTTAAACCCGGCCTGCGTGGTCCAACCGGTTTTCAATCCAATCACGCTGGGATCTTGGAACAAGAGCCCATTGAGATTCCTGACAACCGGGTTGTGAGGCAAGGAGGTGAGTTTGGTGGCGACAATTTGCCGGAACACGGGATTTCGCAGGTCTTGCATCGCGATCACCGACAAATCCCAGGCCGTTCCCCTTGAAAGCGGAGACAGACCGTCAGGATCCGCGAAGCTAAGTCCCCGGAGCCCCCAGGTCTTGGCGGTCTGGTTCATAAGCCCGACGAAATTGGCGGTATGGCCCGACAGCGCTTGGGCCAACGCGACGGAGGTATCGTTGGCGGACCGGAGCATCAGTCCGTAGAGCAACTGATGTACGGTAAATTGCTGTCCGGGTGCCATGCGCATGTCGGAGCCGCCAGTTCCGGCCGCTGTTGGGGAAATGACCACGGTTTGACTGAGCGGCAGGTGATGCAGGATAAGATATATGGTCATCAATTTGGTAGTGGAGGCAAGCGGACCAACCTGATGCGGGTGCAGGGACCAGAGCAGTTGGCCGTTGTTGAGGTTCCACAGTATGCCCGAGGGTTCTCCAATGGGAAAGGGCAGCGGCGGCAGCGGCTTGACGATCGGCTTGGGCAAGGAGGGCACCTTAAAAGCTATCGGGGTGGCGAGCCAATGTTGATAAGCCTCGGCCCGGGCGCGGTGTTGGTGACTCACGTAAGCCGAGACGAGCAGAAGCGCGATGACAAGAATGGCCCCCAGGGGCGGTGATGATTTTTTTCGAATGCGGGGCCTCGGCGACGACAGCAAACCGGTCCTCTCCTGCCTCAGAATACTTTTCCCGCCACAGCACGGGAGCGATTGGTCAATAAGAAAAGTCCTGTTTATCATAGCAAAAAATCTATCCGGTGGGGGGCAATTGGCGGACGGGCTGGGGATTGCGCACCGGGTTGAGTACACGCGGCGGCCAAACGGGATGCCGACCAACCCCGTCCGAGCTCAAATTTGTGCCGGCAAACCCCCGCGACGGGGCGGAACGGAGGAGGCGGTTGCGCGCTTCACTCACGGACCGTCCCCCGTACGGTGAAAGTCGGCCCACCACTCGGGATGTTGGTCAATAAACACCACCAGAGAGGTGAGCAGCGCCAGCGTGTCGGGACTGAAGTAATGTTCGATCCCCTCGACATGCTGATGAAGCTGAGCGGGGTCAGTGACCCCCAGGTGTTTGAGGAAACGTTCCAATGTGCGATGACGCGCCCACAGTTCGCACCCCAGGCGCGCCCCATGCGGTGTGAGCGACAATCCGCGGTACCGTTGCACCTCAAGCACGCCGGCTTCTTTCAAACGGCGGATCATCTTACTGACGGAGGCTTGGCTTATGGCCAGATATTCGGCAATATCACTGACTCGGGCGTAGCCTTTTTGCTCGGTGATATGCCAGATCGCTTCGAGATAGTCTTCCTGACTGGGCGTGGCCGTGCTAGCCACCTCCTCACCTGGCCTGTCCCGGGCGGCCTACCGCAAGCGTTCTTGGCGGACTGGGCGGTTGGTTAGACTCTATGCCGCGGGTTGCAGGGATACGCCATCCCCTGCCCGTCCTTAGATGTGACAATAGGGGTCGGATTGCGGGTGTTGGTCGGTTTCAATTTGAATGGTGACGTGATGGATGTGGTACTGCTCGGCCAGAATGGTCTCAACGGTATCGATGACGGACTGCCCTTCCCGGATCGACATGTCGCGGAGGCGGACGTGGGCGGAAAGCGCGTGATAGCGCGGGCCCAGCGACCACACGTGAAGATGGTGGACTTCGTCGACCGCCGGGTCGGTCAGGATGGTTTGGCGAATGGTTTCGGGATCAAGCCCCTCGGGCGTGGCTTCCATGAGGACGCGAAGACTGGGGCGGGCCACCCGCCAGGCCATGTGGCCGATGGCGAGGCCAATCAAGGCAGCGGTCAGCGGGTCCCACCCCGTCCAGCCGGTCCGCTCGATGAGCCAGGCGGCCACGACGATGGCGAGCGAGGCGGCGGCGTCCGAGGCCGCATGCGCAAACATCGCGCGCAAGTTTAAATCGCTGTGATCGCCCTGATGCAGGATAAGGGTGCTCAACAGATTGAACGCCAAACCGATGAGCCCGATGATGAGAATGGGCCCGGTGGTCACCGCCACCGGGTGAAAGAGGCGCAGCAGACCGGTAACGATCATCGAGACACCAATGGCGCCAAGCATGAGCGCGTTGATAAAGGCGGCAACCGTGCCGCTGCGCCCATAGCCGTAGCTGTGAGCTTGCGTCGGGCGCTGCTTTTCCAGGCGGGCGGCCACCAGCGCCAGGGTGGCCGATCCGATGTCTCCCAGAAAATGCCCGGCATTGGCCAGCAACGACAGGCTGTTGGTCGCCACCCCCCCGATAAACTGCACCGCAAACACGATCATGGTGAGAATCAGGACAACCACCAGGCGGCGAAACGGATTCTTGATGAGCAGTGACACGGTCGGCGACCCCTTCTTTCCGGCGAACCAGCTTCCCGTTGCCGAGTATGCTTGGCAATTCCGTTACCTCATTATATTATGGCAGGGAAGTTACGCCGGAGCGTGGTTGGGACCGCGCAATATGGTTATCATCCTCTGTCACGCGGGCTAGACATCACCAAGCCCCGGAAGCGGGAACGAATGCGGTCCGGAGGGCACTTACTGAGGAGGAACAAGCGGGTGAGGATTTTAGTGTTGGGCGGCGATGGCTATCTCGGCTGGCCCACAGCCATGTATTTGTCGGAAAACGGACACGACGTGGCGGTGGCGGATAATTTCGTGCGTCGCCAGTATGATTACGAGCTTGGCGTCGAGAGTCTGGTGCCGATTGCCACGTTGCAGCAGCGCATCAAGTTGTGGAAGGAAATCACAGGCCGTGACATGGCGATGTATGTCGGCGATTTGACCAAAGCCGATTTTGTCTACCATATGGTCGGCACGTTCCAGCCCGACGCGATCGTCCATTTCGCCGAACAGCGCTCGGCCCCCTACTCGATGATCGATCGGGAGCATGCGGTCTATACTCAGGTTAACAATGTTGTGGGCAACATGAATGTGCTGTATGCCCTGGCTGAGATTAATCCCGATATCCACTTGATCAAACTGGGCTCGATGGGAGAATATGGCACACCCAATATCGACATCGAAGAGGGATTTATCGAAATCGAACATAACGGCCGCAGCGATCTCTTGCCGTTTCCCAAAATGCCCGGCTCGTTCTATCATCTGTCCAAGGTGCATGACAGCAACAATATTCACTTCGCCTGCCGAAACTGGGGTCTTCGCTCCACCGACCTCAATCAGGGGGTGGTGTACGGGGTGGAGACGGAACAGACCAAGAAACATCCCGATTTGGCTACGCGTCTCGACTACGACAGCGTCTTCGGCACGGTGCTGAACCGATTTTGCATTGAAGCGGTCTTAGGCCATCCGCTTACCGTCTACGGCCGTGGCGAGCAAATTCGGGGCCTGTTGGACATTCGCGATACCGTCCGTTGCATTGAAATTGCCGCCCTGAACCCGCCCCAAGCCGGCGAATATCGGGTATTTAACCAGTTCACCGAGGAATTCTCGATTAAGCAACTGGCCGAGCTGGTCGCGCGCACCTGGCCGGGAGACAGCCGGGTGGAATATGTTGACAACCCCCGCACTGAAGCCCTGGCCCACTATTATAATGCCAAGAACACCAAACTGGTCCAATTGGGCCTCAAGCCCCACTGGCTGTCCGATACGTTGCTGGAATCGTTGTTCGGCATTGTCGCGCGGCACCAGAATCGGATCAACCGGGATGCCATCAACCCTTCGGTAAACTGGCGCAATCCGCACAACCAACCAGGCCGGGTCGGCCTGTAGCCGGCAGTAGCATGCGCTACTGCCGGTGCCAGGCTGGCATTGCTACCACGTACCGATGGCGGCAAGCACGGGTTCGGGCAAAGGCAGATCGCTGATGTCGTGGACATCGATATAGCGGATCACGCCGCTCTTGTCGATGCCAATGATAGTCCGTTCGGTGAATCCCTCTTCCCGCAGCACGCCGTATCTCGCCGCCACGTCGCCGTGGGGCCAGAAGTCGGACAGCAGGGGATAGTCCAGGCTGCCGAGCGATTCCTGCCAAGCGGTGTTGCAGGGGACTGAATCGACGCTAATACCCAGTACCTGGGTATCAAGCCGGGTGAACTCGGGCAATGCCCGATTAAACGCCGGCATTTCGTTGGTTCAGACAGGGGTCCAGGCCAGCGGATAGAAAAGCAACACCACATTGGAGCGGCCGCGGTAGTCTTTGAGCCGAACAATCCGCTCGTCTTGGGTGGGAAGCTCGAAATCCGGAGCCTGATCCCCGATTCCCAAAGTTTTGGTACGATCGCTCATAACCGATCTCCTTTCGGTGCGTCCCGTCGTGCGGGTGGATAGCCCCCAGGGGCCTCTTTACTATACCCCACCTGGCCACGCAACAGACAGTTGGAAGACGGCTTGGGGAACGACAATTGGAGGATGCCACAATGGTGTTCGCATTCGTAGTGATCGCGGTATTGGGAGCCGCTTTCGCCGGGTTTCGGATTCACGGCAAACTGCGTCCGCAACCGATGGCGATGTCCTTGGAACGGTTTTTTCTGGGCAATCCCGTCCGCTTGCGGTTTTTTGGCCCTCGCCAGGCTTTGGCGCTGTTGGGGTCGGTCAATGGCGCGACGGTGGCAGAGGTTGGAACCGGCATTGGCATTATGGTGTCCGCTCTGGCCGACCGCGTCGGCGCCACCGGCCAGGTCCATGGGGTTGATATCCAAGCCGATGCCGTCCGTCGAACCCGGCGCAGGGTTAGGCGCTTGGGCTTGGAGGATCGGGTCAGCATAAGCCAGGCTTCGGCAGACCGCTTGCCATGGGCGACGGGACAGATGGATCGGGTGGTCATGGTGGCGGTATTAGGCGAGATTGCCCCGGGGCAACGGGTGCCGGCGCTCGCCGAGATCCGGCGCGTGCTGGCCCCCGGGGGAATCTTTCTGCTGACCGAATTTTGGCCGGACCCGCATTACTTGAAGGCCGATGCGGTGCGGCGGCTGCTGCGCGACGCGGGCCTGCGGGCGGTCGCGACAAAAAATTTTCCCCTGCTGTATACGATGGCGGTCGTTGCGAGCCAGGATGCGGCGCGTCATGCGACGACGCCAGTCACCATGGTATGATGGCGGTTGAATGCCGGGCCGACGAGCCCGAGAGGAGCGACGGGCACATGAAACGCGTGGACAAACCGTGGGGGTACGAACTGTGGTGGGCTGTCACCGATCGCTATGTGGGAAAGATCATTCATGTTGATGCCGGCCATTCGCTTAGCCTGCAATATCATCAGGTGAAGCACGAGAGCATGTATCTTCTGCAGGGGAGCGCGGAACTCTGGCTTAACGGGGCGCGCCGCCTGTTTGAGCCGGGAACCGCGGCGGTCATTCCTCCGTTTACCGAGCATCGCTTGGTAGCCCTGACCGATGTGGATGTGGTGGAAGTCTCGACACCCGAACTCGATGATGTGGTGCGGCTCGACGATCGCTACGGGAGGCAAGGCACCAGTCAACCCTAGCGGGGCGGGCTGTCGGCCGGGGCGATGGCGGAGCCGTTCCGCATGGCGTGCGCCAGCGTTGGAATCCGCTTGGGGTTACAGTCGGCTGCCCTCCGCCTCCATTTCCGCAATCGTCCCAGGCAAACGGCGAAGAAGGGAAGAAGCCGGGTGCTAGCGCCCGGCTTCTTGGCGAATCAATGCGGCCATGCGATCAAAGGCCTGGGCGGCTTCCGATTCGGGGGAGATGACCACGACGGGTTGCCCCTGATCTCCCCCCTCGCGGACGATGGATTCGAGAGGAATTTGACCGAGAAAGGGGACCCGCAGATCCTGGGCCAGGGCGGCTCCTCCGCCCGCTCCAAACACCTCGACGGTGTCGCCAGTCGGGAGACGGACAAAGGACATGTTTTCGATGACGCCCACGATCTCTTGGCCGGCGCGCTTGGCTACGTCCGCTGCCCGCTGTGCCACGTGGGTGGCCACCGGTTGCGGGGTGGTCACCAGGATGAGTTTGGCCTTGCGGACCTTTTGGGCGATGTCCAAGGCGACATCGCCGGTTCCGGGAGGGAGATCGATCAATAGATAGTCCAACGCAGGCCAGGCCACGTCTGAGAAAAATTGCTGCAGCATTTTGCCCAGCATCGGTCCCCGCCACACGATCGCCTGATCCTCCGGGACAAACATTCCCATTGAGACCAGCGACACGCCGTGGACCGACCAGGGGATGATTTTTTCCTGCTCATTGGCTTGCGCCTGTCCCGACGCCCCGAACATGCGTCCTTGGCTAAAGCCGTAGATGTCCATATCCATCACGCCAACCCGGGCGCCCAGGCGCGTCAGCGCCACGGCCAGGTTGGCGGTGACGGTGGACTTCCCCACCCCGCCCTTGCCGCTGGCAATGCCCAGCACCACCGTATCGTCGGTGTCGGCCATCATCCCTTGCGGCGGCGCCTGGCCCGGCAAAGGACCAATCGCCGGGCCGGAGGGACGGGCGGACGTTTTCTGGGGAGCGGCCGCAGCGGCTTGCGCCCGGTTGGCCTGGCTCGTCTGAAATGCGCGGGAAAACGCTGTGCGGCGCTCCTCCTCGTTCATGACACCGAGATTTACGGAAATTTGCTCAACACCGTCCAGTTGGCCGACGACCGTCTCCACGTCGCGCCGAATTTGTTGGTGCAAAGGGCAACCGGCTACCGTCAAGGCGATATCAATCGCCACGCGACTTCCCTCTACAGCCACTTGCCGCACCATGTTCAAGGCCACGATGCTTTGATGAAGTTCCGGGTCCTGAACCGACTCCAGCGCGTTCAGAACAGTTTCTCGATTTGCCATCATTTCACCCCGGTTAGAATCCTAGCAGGCGTCGTCCCTCATCCGTCAGACGGTCTGGGGTCCAGGGCGGATCCCAGACAATCGCCACGTGGGCACGGGTGACGCCATCAAGGGTTTCGATGGCCATCTCCGCAGTTCGGGAAATGGTGCCGGACATGGGACAACCGGGCGCGGTGAGGGTCATTTGCACCTCAATTTCTCCGCCAGCGCGGATGTCCACGCCGTATACCAGTCCGAGGTCGACCACGTTGACACCGATTTCCGGATCGTCCACTTCTTTTAGCACGTCAAGCACCTCGGCCTCCGTTGGCACTTGGCACCCCTCCTTCACAACCGAAATCTGACCACACCACTAGGTATTATAGCGCATATCCCGCCCATTTTCTTATTGTGGGCGATATGGCCTAAATTACACGATTAGGGGAACACTTTTACCAAGAACCCGACGCACGATCCGTAAAATTCTCAAAAAGTGCGACAGGTCGAACCATGCCGAAGCAGCGGTTGCCAGCGGGCACCAGGAACCGGCTGGTAGACGGCCGGCGTCGCGGGACGATGCGCAGGGAACCCTGCACGACAACCGCAATGGGGGGATAAAGTCATGCACGACCCGCGCGGCGGCACTCGCCTTGGCCATTTGGTATGGTGGAGTTTGCGGCTGGCTTGGACCAAAAACAAGATGCGGCGCCGGGAAATCCGGCAGAATATCTGGGCGGTTTTGGCCAGCAGGTGGTGCCGGTTGGCTCCGGATACGGTGCCGGGAGCGGAACAGGGCCCGATCCGGGCGGTGTGGCTGGGAGCCTTGCTGGCGTCGCGCTCCATGGTTCGCTATTCGCCGGCGCCCCGTCCGCCGCGGCCAGCGTTCCGCATCATGTTGCGTTTGGTGGGCCGGACCAACGGCCGGGCCATTGTTACCGCCTATCTGGCCTGGCACTGGATCCGGGTTGCCGCGCTGTCCCCGCGTGCGCCCGATCAGTGTCTGCCCACCCGCAGCTAATCCCACCCCGGGTCCGTGCGGATGGATGGCGGATTCGGCACCCGATGTCAAATCCGCCGAGAGCGCTTCCACAAGAAGACCCCGCCCAACAGCGCGACGGCTCCGGCCGCCACCTCCGGTACGGGCACGGCAGGCGGCGGAACAGCCGTCTCCGTGAGCGACGCCACCTCCTGGCCGTTGGCTTGGTAGGCGGCAATGCTTAACCGGCCGGGAGCCGGAACCGTCCACACCGCCTGATAGGCGTCATGGCCGATGCGGCGGGCCGGCAGGCGGACAAAAACCGACCGGCTGCCGCGCAAATCGACCGAAACCATCTGGACGGGGTCCGGCGTGGCGATTAGAATGGAAAGACGGGAGCCCGCCACCGGGGTATGCGGCACCGTGACCATCCGCCCGGCCGCTGGCGCCAGCGCCATGAGCAGCCCCAGCACCGGCCCCGTTATTGCCCGTCTCGTCGCCATAACCTCCCCGCCTGCCCACATGACGCGGATCTTTGGAATATGATACCGTTTTTGATACCGAATGAAAAAGGAATTTGCCATACCGCGTCGAATTCTGGGGAATGTCAAGATAGCGTGTGGCAGAAGGAGGGGATTTTTCATGATGGCACAGATCTGGGCCTGGGTAATCGCCAAGACCCGTGACGAAGAAGGACAGGCTTTGGTGGAGTACGGTCTAATTTTGGCGCTTATCGC
The DNA here is from genome assembly GCA_021797825.1 of Bacillota bacterium. Taxonomy (GTDB): domain Bacteria; phylum Bacillota; class Sulfobacillia; order Sulfobacillales; family Sulfobacillaceae; genus JAJZZA01. The sequence goes on from JAJZZA010000090.1 coordinate 9,320, forward strand.
GATTATCGCGATTGTTGCCCTGTCGTTTCTTGGCGGCAGTGTGAACAACACGCTTAACACGGTCGCTAACAAAGTTGGAGGCGCCTAAGGAGGTTGGTTGGGTGGTCAGTCGGGAACGGGTTCGCCAGTTTATCGGCGTGAATCGCTGGCTGTTTGTGGCCGGGGTGGTTCTGGCCGGAGCTGTCTATCTGACCCTGCGCTATGTTTCGCAACTGCAAACAGCAGCGCCCAAGCCGCAGGTGGTGGCAACGTCTCCGGTGGTGGTGGTCAACACAGCGCTGTCGGCATACGAACCGCTGACCTCTGCCCAGCTTCGGGTTGAGATGCTACCCAGCAAGGTGGTGCCGCCGGGTGCGGTGACTTCGGTCGCGCAGCTCAAAGGAGCTTGGACGACCGAAGCCGTCGCCCCGGGGGTTCCCCTGGTCGCGTCCGCGATATTTTATCCCAAGACCGGCAACGTGTTGGCCGCGCGCATCAATCCCGCGGACATGGCGTTTGATCTGCCGCTGTCCGCGCCCAACGCGGTCGACGGGATGATCCAGCCGGGCGACCACATCAGTTTGTTCACCACCATGAAAACGGCGACGGGTCAATCTACCGTAGATTTCTTTAATAATATCCCGGTGTTGGCCGTGAACGGGTCGATGGCCCCCTCGGCCAAACCGACGGTCGGTCAATCCTTGGTGTTGATTTTGGCTTTGCCGCCTAATGAAATCTCCGCCTTGATGTTTGCCCAGCAGCAAGCGCCGATTCAAGTGGCGCTCGATGCTCCGCACTCGACCGCGAAGGTGCCGCCGCCGTACACGTTGCATATGTACCAGACAGTGACGCCTTAGGCGGAAAGAGATTTCCACAAGACGGCGAAGGCCGATGCCAAGGTCATAGGAAGGGGTTTCGGCGGTGTACACGGTTTACGTGGCGGCCCGGGAAGAGATGCGGGTACCGCTGGTTCAGGCCATAAAGGGTTATCCCGGAGCCATATTAAATGGCTCTTCGGTTAATTTGCGACAGGCGCTCGGCGAGTGCGCCGGAGAACATCCCGGAGTCTTTTTGATTGACGACGCCCTCTTGGCCGAAAACGTCGGCCTCTTGGACCAATTGTCCCAGTTGCCCTACCCTACGCTGGTGGTGGGCTCGGAGGGGGCGGCGGCCCGGCGCGCGCTGGTGATGCGCGCGCGCGACCTGGTTCCTCTGGAAAGGTGGACGCAGGAACTCCAGCCGGCGCTGGAGCGGGTGGCCACGCCGATTGAAGGCGGGGAGGTTCCGGCCGGGAAGGTGATTGTCGTCTTTTCATCCAAAGGCGGGGTGGGAAAGTCCACCGTGTCCTTGAATCTGGCGGTGGCGCTGGCCAAAGTTTCCAAGCGTCCGACCGCGCTGGTCGACTTGGACGTGCAGTTTGGCGACCTCGCCGCCATGCTGGGCGAAATGCCCAAAGCCACCATTCACGATCTGGTTCTCGAGGAGACCATTGACTGGGGAAAAGTGGAACGGGTGTTGGCTACGATTCCAGACTCCCACGCCAAGTTTCTGGCGGCTCCCGCCGCCCCCCAGGAGGCGGAGGATATTGGCGCCGAGCATGTCGTGCGCATTCTGCAGCTGCTCAAGGAGCACTTCGCGTATGTGGTGATTGATACCGCGCCGGGATATAGCGAAATTAATGTGGGGGCGCTGGATTTTTGCGATCTGGTGTTTACGGTTTGCACGCCCGACGTGGTCACCATTCGCACCGTCAGTCAGGCGCTGCGCCTGTTCTACGAAGGGTTTCGCTATCCGCCGCAGAAAGTGCGGCTGGTGATGAACCGCGCGGGGTCGCGGACCGGGGTGGAGTCCCAGGATATTGTCAAGACGTTGAACAATCCGATTAACCACCAACTCCCCTCGGATGGGCTGTGGCCGGTGAAAGCGGCCAACAGCGGGCGGCCGCTGGTGCTCTTAAACGCCGACTCGGCGGTTTCCAAAGGGGTTACCGACATTGCCCGGCAGATTGTCGATCAATATGAAGGACCGAGCCGCAAGGCGGCGGGGCGGGCCGCGTCGCGGGGATCGTTCTGGGATCGGCTGGGATTTAAGCGCAGGGGGAATGAAAGGAGGCAGGCCTAATGTCGCTAAAAACTCGCCTCGGCGGACGGAGCCAAGGAGCCGGCTTGCGAACGGTGGCCTCCTCTCCGTCTGAAGAGAAAAGACAAGCTCCCGGGGCCGACTATTTAAAGCCCAAATTTCTCGCGCTTAAAGCCCGCGTGCAGGAAAGCCTCATGCAACGGGTGCAAAACCCGGAAAAGCTGGACCGCGAGGAACTCCGGCAGGTTATCAGCGAGATTATGGAGAATGAAAAAGACCTGCCGCCGTTGGAGCGGGACGCCGTCTCCCGCGTATTAAGCGATGAAATCACCGGATATGGGCCCATTCAACCGCTGCTCGACGACCCGGCGGTCAGTGAGATTATGATTAACGGCCCGAACCATGTTTACATTGAACGGGCGGGACGGCTGGAACTGACGCAAGTGGTCTTTCGCGATGCCAATCACCTTAAGGCGACGATTGAAAAGATGCTGCTCTACACCGGGCGGCGGGTGGATGAGTCGAGCCCGATGGTGGACGCGCGGTTGCCGGACGGATCACGGTTAAACGCGGTGGTGCATCCGATTGCCGTTACCGGCGATTCGGTCACTATCCGCAAATTTTCCAAGAACCCCTTTTCCTTGGCGAATCTGACGGATATGGGCGCCTTGTCGGCGCAGATGGCGGAATTTCTGGAAGCGGCGGTCAAAGGGCGGTTTAACATCATTGTGTCCGGGGGCACCGGTTCCGGAAAGACGACCTTGTTAAACGCGCTGTCCGCGTTTATTCCGGAGCATGATCGCATTGTCACCATTGAAGACGCGGCCGAGTTGCAATTGCAACAGGAGCATAAGGTGACACTGGAAGCGCGTCCCCCCAACGTGGAGGGAACCGGCGCGATTCCCATTCGGGCGCTGGTGAGAAACGCGCTGCGGATGCGGCCCGACCGGATTATCGTGGGCGAGGTGCGGGGCGGCGAGGCGCTCGACATGCTGCAGGCCATGAACACCGGTCATGAAGGCAGTCTGACCACAGCGCACGCCAACACGCCCCGGGATTGCCTGTCGCGGATTGAAACCATGGTCTTGATGGCTGGCGCCGAGTTG